>SKYD01000025.1 GCA_007128075.1 Thiorhodovibrio sp. | reverse complement strand
GAGAACAAAAGCACCACCTGGCCGCATTGGCCGAATAAGCTGCGCACCTCGACCTCGCAAGAAGAGGGCTGTCGGCGGATGTGGAATGTGTTAACCAAGGGCTTCACTGGTGACAGCGAGGGGCGGATCAAATCACTGAAATACATTCTGGTGCAATGGGAGCAGGACAGCAGCGGACGCTGGCAGATGCGCGAAATCCCAGGCACCGAGTCTGAGCTTGCCGCTGATTTGGTGCTGTTGGCGATGGGCTTTTTGCATCCAGTGCAGGAAGGTCTGCTCGAAGAGCTTGGCAACGCCGGCTTAGAGCGCGATTCGCGGGGCAATGTGCAAAGTGCGGTCAGCGGTGAGCGTGCCTATCACACCACGGTGGATGGCATCTTTACCGCCGGTGATATGCGGCGCGGTCAATCCTTGGTGGTGTGGGCAATTCGTGAAGGGCGGCAATGCGCCCGAGCGGTCGATCAGTGGCTGATGGGACACACTGACCTGCCGGAGTGATGAGCAGCCAAACACGCGGCGCAGGGCATTGACGCTGTACAGATGGTTCAGGTCAACCAAACCCTGCTCGGGGCGGAGTACGATGATCGCACCGCCTGCCAGCATTGGCTGGATGGGCTGAGTGCGCATTATGCCCCCGAGGATTATCAACGCCTGATTGCGGCGGGTGAGCTGTTGCTAGAGTGCCAGGCTCCGGCGCTGCCGATCATTGGCGAGCGCCACGCCCGTCAACGGCTTGCCAGTGCCGATATTCTGCTGGGGCTGCGCATGGATGCCGAAACTCTGTGCGCGGCATTGCTGCATGGCTGTTTGGTCGATCACCGACTGTCAGTTGACCAAATCAGCCAACGCTGTGGCGAGGTGGTGGCGCGGATGGTGGTCGCGCTCTCGCGCATCGGTCAGCTCACCGAAGTCGAACGGGTGGTGGCGGTCAAAGACCAGCCCGAGCATGAAGAAAATCTGCGGCGGCTGTTGCTCGGGGTTGCTGAGGATGTGCGCGTGGTGCTGGTGGTGCTGGCGGATCGGCTGCAATTGATGCGCAAAATCAAACACCTGGAGCCAGCGGTGCAGATTAAGCTCGCCGAAGACAGCCAACGGGTGTATGCCCCACTTGCCAATCGGCTCGGGGTGTGGCAGATCAAATGGGAATTAGAGGATCTGGCACTCCGCGCTCTGGAGCCAGAAGATTACAAACGCATCGCCGCCTTGCTGAACGAACGCCGCATCGAGCGTCAAGATTATATTGCGCGGGTCATTAGTTTGTTACAGACAGAATGTGAGCGGGCGGGAATTGACGCGACCATCAGTGGACGACCCAAGCATCTGTATAGTATCTGGCGCAAGATGCAGCGTAAACGGGTGGACATTGACCGTATTTTTGACCTCCGTGCGTTGCGGGTGCTGGTCAATGACATTCCCGCCTGCTATGCGGTTTTAGGCATCGTGCATGGTTTGTGGCAACATATTCCCAAAGAATTTGACGATTATATTGCCACGCCCAAGGGCAATCGCTATCAGTCGCTGCACACGGCAGTGATCGGCCCTGAGAACAAGCCACTTGAGGTGCAGATTCGCACCCATGACATGCACACTCATGCTGAATTTGGGGTGGCTGCACACTGGGCGTACAAAGAATCCAAAGCACTGGATAACGATTTTCAGCAGCGGTTGGTGTGGATGCGGCGCTGGTTGGAATCAAACCAAGAGGGCGCACCGCTCAAAGACACGCCGCCTCTGGGTGGCGAGCTGCAGCCAGCGCATGTTTATGTTCTGACCCCACAGGCAAAAGTGATCGAGCTGCCACGCGGTGCAACCCCGATTGATTTTGCTTTTGCAATTCATTCTGCTGTCGGGCAACGCTGTCGCGGGGCGCTGGTCGATGGGCGCATCGTGCCGCTGAATTATCAGCTCACCAGCGGCGAAACCGTCGAGATTCTTACCCAAAACAACGCCACGCCGAGCCGCGACTGGATCAACCCACAACACGGCTATCTGGTCACTGCTCGCGCCCGCAATCGGGTGCGCCAATGGCTCAAGCAGCAAGATTTTGATCAACATCTCAACGACGGCCGCACCCTGTTAGAGAAAGAGCTGGCGCGTTATGGCATCACCACCGTGCCCGCTCTCGATCCGGTCGCCGCCCGCTATCATCTCAAACGCGGCGAGGATGTCTTAGCCGCGATTGGGCGCGGCGATCTCACCGCAGCACAGGTGGCACGCCCGTGGGTTGAGGATAAAAAACAGCCCTCAGAGTTTATAAATCGTGTCAAACCGCCACCAGAGAAAACAACACCGAACACCCAGTCAGCGGTGATCGTGGAAGGCGTGGCGGATTTAATGACCCAGATGGCACCCTGTTGTCAGCCGCTGCCCGCAGATCAGATCGTCGGCTTTGTCACCCGTGGGCGCGGGATCACCGTCCACCGCCATGATTGTCAGAATATTTTGCATCTGCCAGAAGCCGAACGCGAGCGGCTGATTGCTGTGCGCTGGGCTGAGGCAGTGCCGGCTGCTGCGCACTATTCGGTGGATGTGATCATCATCGCCACTGACCGCAAAGGGCTATTGCGCGATGTGTCTTCTGTGTTTGCCGATCATCAAACCAATGTCACTGGCGTGCGCACCCACACCGACCCCCGCACCGAGGTCGCCACCATGCACTTCACCACCCAGCTTCAGGATTTATCGCAACTACAGGCACTGATGGTGCGCTTACGCCAGTTGCCGGACATTCATGAAGTCAAGCGAGCGCGTTAAACAGACGCTGGGTGTTGGTTTGCACAATCGCTGCCAGTTCAGTCATTTCCATCCCGTGTAGCTCAGCGAGTTTGGCAGCAATTTTGTCCAGATAGCGCGGCTCGTTGGGCTTGCCACGATGGGGAACTGGAGCTAAATAGGGGGCATCGGTTTCGATCAGCAGCCGATCCAGCGGCACCTGTTGCGCCACCTCACGCAACGCCTGGGCGCTGTTAAAGGTGATGATCCCTGAAAACGAGACATAAAATCCCAGCTCCAGCGCCGCCTGTGCCATTGGCCAGTGTTCGGTAAAACAGTGCAGCACTCCGCCGACTTCAGCCGCTTGCTCTTCGCGCAAAATACGGATCGTATCCTCGCGGGCATCACGGCTATGGATAATCAAGGGCTTGGCACAACGACGAGCGGCGCGAATGTGCTGACGAAAGCGTGCCTGTTGCCAGCTTAGATCACCTTGATGGTAGTGATAATCGAGTCCAGTCTCGCCAATTGCCACCACCCGCGCATCTTTGGCAAGCTGTTCGAGTTCGCCCTGTTCTGGCTCACGGTGCTCGCGCTCATTCGGATGCACCCCAACCGACACCATCACCTCCGGGTAGGGGTCGATGAGGGCGCGCATCTGCGGATACTGCTCCAGATCGATACTGACACAAATACATTGCGTCACCCCCGCTTCACGGGTTGCCGCGATCAATGCGCTAAAATCGCCGTTATAGGGCGTGAGATCAACACGGTCAAGATGACAATGGGAATCAATTAACATAATGCCTTAAATTTTGAGCAAAAGATGCCCTAAAAAAATACTTGACAAGTTTGGTTGGTTAGCCCTAAGCTATAACCAACAAAATTAGTCAGCTTAATTTTTAATGAGGAACAACCCATGACACATCAAACTTTGAAATTTGCTCGCGACCATGCTTTTGAAACCAGTGCGCTGGTGGTTGCCCCCTTGCTGATGTTGCTAATGTCGCTGTAGCGCACATTTTCCATTCTCTTTGTTGACTGCTCTTCCCCCCTCCAGCCCGCACCCTACGCGGGCTTTTTTGATGCACTGCTTAGCTTGTTGAGTGCGCGCTTTGTCTCCCAAACAGCAGCCCCGCCACCGCCGCGCCCATCGCCGCCGGAGATGAAACCGTGACCACTCCTGCTGCCTCAAGGGCAGCATATTTGGCTTGGGCGGTGCCATCGCCGCCGCTGACAATCGCTCCAGCGTGTCCCATGCGCTTGCCTGCTGGTGCGGTGACCCCGGCGATGTACGCTGCAACGGGCTTGGTCATCGAATTGGCGATGTAGTCAGCCGCTCGCTCTTCAGCTTCGCCGCCGATTTCGCCAACCATCAGCACCGCTTCAGTCGCTGGATCAGCCTCGAATAATTGCAGACAATCGACAAAATCCAGCCCCTGAATGGGATCGCCGCCGATCCCCACGCAGGTGCTTTGGCCAAGTCCGGGCACGCTGGTTTGAAACACGGCTTCATAGGTCAGCGTCCCCGAGCGCGAGACGATGCCGACCCGTCCGGGCTGGTGGATTGCGCCCGGCATGATGCCGATTTTGCACGCGCCTGGGGTGATGATGCCCGGGCAGTTTGGCCCAATCAGCCGCGCCTGTGGATAGGCAGTCAATGCGGCCTTGAGTGTTAACATATCAAGGATTGGAATGCCCTCGGTGATGCAAACAATGATCTCGATACCCGCATCAGCGGCCTCTAGGATCGCATCGCTGGCATAGGCGGCGGGGACATAGATCATGGTTGCCGTGGCTTGCGTGGCATCGACTGCCGCATGAACTGTATCAAACACCGGCAGCCCTAAATGTCGCTGACCGCCTTTGCCTGGGGTGACTCCGCCGACCAAGCGGGTGCCATAGGCCAGCGCCTGTTCACTGTGAAAGGT
>SKYD01000093.1 GCA_007128075.1 Thiorhodovibrio sp. | reverse complement strand
TCCTTCCTTACGCCCTGTCGAAAGCGGCAACCGCTGGCGTTCACAGTTGCATTTCATGACCTTCCCAACATAGCTCACCACTTGCGTGGATTGCTCGGTCTGCACCCTCACTGACTCTTTAAAAAACATCAGATCAGCTTAGAAAAGAGTAGGTTTTAGCGAGGGGCTCTAAAGATAGCAAGATACCATAATTTTTACAGCGTAGGACGGGCGGAGGGAGTTTTGGCTCGCCAGTGATCCGCCTCATCTGCGCTCAATGAACGCGCCTCATCCTCAAGCATCACTGGAATGGCATCGCGCACTGGATAGGCCAGCCGTGCGGCAACTGAGATCAGTTCCGCCCGCTCTTGATCAAAAATCAATGGCCCTTTGGTGACTGGGCACACAAGAATGTCTAAAAGGTGTTTATCAAGCATGGTGGCAAGACCCCTCATCAATCAATTATAGTTTGAGTTGTTAATCATAACAGCTCGCGCCCGCACGGGTGTTTTTATCAACTAGGATTTGGCGGACAGATTATGTCAATAAATACAAAATCAATCGGTTTTCGCATCGGTTTTTGGTCAGCACTCGCCTTAATCATTTTAGGGTTGCTGATGACCAGCTATGCCGTCACCCGCATGTTATCAATGGCCGAGGTTCAGCGAACTGAGGCACTCGCCAGCGCCCGGCGAATGTTATTAAGGACTGCACACGGGGGCGCTGCTGAGGTCAATGCTTTCATGGAAGAACCATTGATTACAGCGCGTACCCTAGCATCGGCACTGGTGGCGGCGGCGCGCCCTAATTTGGATCGGGTCACCGCAGATGATTGGGAGCGCATTCGGCAGCGGTTTCAGCGGATGGAAATCGCCGCTGATTTGGCACAGGCGGCGATCACTCCCTATATCAGCGCTGCTGACAGCGGCGAGATGACGCTGGAGGATGCACAGCACGAGGCGCTGGCGCGGGTTCGAGCAATGCGCTATGACAATGGCAATTATCTGTGGATTCACGATCTTGGCACCCCAGTGCCGACCATGCTCATGCACCCCATACTCCCGGAGTTGGAGGGGCAGCGACTCGACGATCCTCTCTTCAACACCGCATTGGATCGTGACCAAAATCTATTTGTTGCCATGAACGAGGCCTGTGCCGAGACTGGCTCTTGCTATGTTCACTATCGTTTTGTCAACCCAAATGCTGACACCGACGAACAACAGCCTAAGCTGTCGCACGGGCGGATGATTCCACAATGGAGGTGGATGATTGGCACTGGGATCTCGATTGATCAGGCTTCTTTTTTTAGCCGTGATGACATCAATCACATTTTGCGTTCGGTGCTCAACGAAAACTCTAATTTTCTTGCGGTGTATACTGTTTGGGAGCCGAATGCCTTTGATGGTCAAGATTCACGCTTTGTCGATACAGAAGGGCATGATGCCAGTGGACGCTTTATCCCATTCTGGTCACGCAATCGCGACGGCGCCATCATGCTTGAGCCTGCACTGCATTACGATACATCGGGGGATGGTGATTATTATCAGATCCCTAGAAGAACCCGCCAAGAGGCAGTGCTCAACCCGTATGATTATCCTATTCAAGGGCGCACACAGCGAATCACCTCGCTGGTGGCACCAATATTGCGCGACGGCGTGTTTCGCGGCATGGTGGGGGTTGATATACGAGTTGATGGCTTCGCTGATCTGGTGAAAGCGGCAGCACGAGAGATTTTTGATGGTCAGGCAACGGTGGCGATCATCGCCAACAATGGCAGAGTGGTCGCCCATAGCCATGATCCGAGTTTGGTTGACCAAGCCATGGCATCGCTCTATGACCAAGGGCGCGAGATGCTAAACGCGCTGAACCGTGGTGAGGTGATCCAATTAGAAACCCGTACCACTGCCGGTGCTGAAGAGCTGACCACGCTGGTGCCAATTCAGATTGGCGAGACCAATACGCCCTGGACCTTCAAGGTCAAGGTGCCGCTGGCAATGGTGACCGAGCGGGCTGATCAGGCAGCCGCTCAGGCAAGAAATTCAGCGATCACCATGGTGACGATTTCGGTCATCGCGGTGCTGGCGGGCGGGGCAGTGATGTTGTTGTTGGCGACCACCATTGTGCGCCGCATCAAACAGATCTCAACCGCTTTGCATGACATCGCTGAGGGCGAGGGCGATCTGACCCGCAATCTGCCCACCGCTGGGGGGGATGAGCTTGCTGATCTGGCGACCGGATTTAATCGCTTTCAGCAGCGGATTCGCGATCTAGTGCAACAGGTCGCTGGCAGCACCAGTCGAGTGGCAGCGGCGGCGGAGCAGCTTTCAGCAAGCAGCGATGAGACCAACAGCCATATTCGTCACCAGCAGGCGGAATCAGAACAGGTGGCAACGGCGATGAATGAGATGAGTGCCACGGTTGCTGAGGTGGCACGCAATGCCTCCCAGGCCGCGCAAGCTGCCCAACAGGCTGATCACGACACCCAAGACGGGCATAGTCAGATGGTGGAAGCAGTGCGACTGATTCAGGCAACAACCGAGGAGATCGAGGCCACCACGGCGGCGGTGATGCGGCTTTCTAACGATACTGAAAACATTGGCAAGGTGCTCGATGTCATTCGGGGCATTGCTGAACAAACCAATCTGCTCGCGCTCAATGCCGCGATTGAGGCCGCCCGCGCTGGCGAACAGGGCCGCGGCTTTGCGGTGGTGGCAGATGAGGTGCGCACCCTTGCCAGCCGCACTCAAGACTCGACCAAAGAGATTCAGGCGATGATCGAGCGGCTACAGGGCGGCAGCAACACGGCAGTTGAAGCCATGGAGCAGGCACGGCTCAAGGTCAAGAAAAATGCCGAAATGGCAGAGAATGCCAATCAGATATTGGAAACCATTGCTGGCGCGGTGACCCATATCCGCGATATGAACACCCAGATTGCCAGTGCCACCGAGGAGCAGACCGCCGTTGCCGAGGAAGTGGACCGCAATCTGGTCAGTGGTGCGCAAGCCATTGAGGCGATTGCCGCTGCTTCGTTGCAGATCAACCATTCGGCGACTGAATTGGCACAACTGGCAGCAAAACAACTTGAGCAGGTCAACCAATTCAAAGTCTAACTGCTTGGCTTCACCACCAGTGGATTGCGTGGTGGCTGGCGGTTCGCTTTTTAACCCGCTTGCCATGCCCGCCACTGGCTGCCGAATGGATTGGCTGCCCGGTGCGTGCTGGTCAGGCGGCGCTGTGGTATCCAATCGTCGGTGCCCTCTTAGGCACCTTATTGGCGCTCACCGCCTGGCTGTTGGCGACCGCGCCTGCTGGACTTAGCGCACTGCTGGTGCTGTTGCTCTGGATCTGGGGCACCGGGGCGCTGCATCTGGATGGGCTGGCAGATTGTGCTGATGCTTGGGTGGGCGGATTAGGAGATCGCGAGCGCACCTGGCAGATTCTTAAAGACCCGCACACCGGCACCATGGGCAGCGTGGCACTGTTGGCGTTGTTGCTGACCAAATGGGTGAGCATTGAAACCCTGCTCAGTGGTGACAGCGTTGCGCTGGTGTGGCTGATATCGCTGCCCGCGCTGGCGCGTGCTCAGGTTTTGCTGCTGGTGCTGACAACGCCAGCGGCTCAAACCCAGGGGTTAGGTGCCACTCTGCGCCAGACAATACCCAGACCAGCGGCGTGGATGATCTATGGCCTTAGTTGGCTGCTTGCAGGCTGGTTTTGGGGGATTGTCGCGCTTGAAGTGTGGCTACTCTTGCTGGCGCTGTGGTGGCTGTGGCGGCGCACCCTGTTGGCGCGGCTGGGGGGCTTGAATGGTGATGGCGCCGGCGCGCTAATCGAGCTAAGCGAAGCCGCCGGCTTGGTGATGATCGCGCTTTAGACCATAACATCGATGTGATTGCCAAGGTGCTCTGGCGAGGCCGGTGGCACCTGACCAATCATCGAGATCAGCCCAGCGGCAGTCGTCGTCTGTGAATCCAACGCCTTACCCAGCACTCGGACATGAAGCGCGTCGCTGTTTTGTTGCTGCGTTTGCGCCAATGCAACGCTAGCGATTCCAGTTACAGATGTATCCATTTCGTCCTCCTCTTTTTCAGCAATTTGTGTCACTTACACCAAGACAGTCTAGTCGAAAAACTGCAAAAATGCAAAGAGCTCAACTTACGATTTTTAATGTCTGGAAAACAGAGTGAATGGCGCCATGACCCCCGAAGAATTCATTGCCCATTGGCAAAACAGCTCGTTGAATGAGCGTGCTGGTGCGCAGCAGCATTTTAGCGATCTGTGCGATCTACTCGGCGTGGACAAGCCCCGCGACCCCGACAGCTATTGTTTCGAGCGCGGGGCAAAGAAAGCTGGTGGCGGTGATGGCTGGGCGGATGTGTGGAAGCGTGGGCATTTTGGCTGGGAGAACAAGAAACCCGGGCGCGATCTGGCAAAAGCCTACAAGCAACTGACCGATTACGCTGCGCATCTCGAACACCCGCCGCTGTTGGTGGTTTCGGATCGTGAGCGGATCATTATTCACACCGCGTTCACTGGCTATCCCGACGAGCCGCGTGAGATTTTGCTTGCCGATTTGGTTCACGCTGACACCCGCCAACTGTTGCGCTGGGTGTTCACAAATCCCGAAAAGTTACGCCCCGAGAAATCCAGCGCCGCAATCACTGCCGAGGTGGCGCACGAGTTCAGTGC
>SKYD01000269.1 GCA_007128075.1 Thiorhodovibrio sp. | reverse complement strand
TCCGGCGGACCCCGCGCCTGGGCGATACGGGGCGGGGTGGCGGGTTCGCCGATGTGCTCCAGAATGGCCCGAACGTCCACCGCCTCGGTGATGAAGGCGATGATGCGCATCTCGGCGCCGCCACCAGAATAATGGCCAACCCCACTTGCCAGACCAAGGACCAATCCACTGCACGCTCAAAACGCACATGGCTCCAGCGTTCGGTAAAGGTGACTCGATCTGTGACAGGGACGACCGCCAGCGCTGCATCCAAAATCGCAGCCAGCTCGGGCAAATCCTTGCGCACACCAAAAGATAGATCGTAGCTATAGGGGGTTGGCGCGACCACATTGATGTAGGGTTTTTAGACCCGTCAAATGATTGGCTTCGATGAGGTGGGAGATGAGCGCGACATTGGACAGATAAGCATCAGCCTTGACCGGTACTCACCGCCATCAGAGCATCGAGACCGCTATCCATCTCCAGGATCTCAATCTCGGGAAAGCGCTCGGCGACAAAGCCGATGGTGTAGTAACCTTGTTCCAGCGCGATGCGCTGATCCATTAGATCCTGAGTCGAGCGAATCGGCGAATTGGTGCGCACCACCAGTGCATGGGATACGCTCACATAAGGCTGGGTAAAATTCAGAAATTCGCCACGCTCTGAGTCAGGATGCCAAGGCCAACTTCGACAAGGTTTTTGGTGTTCTCTTTGCGATCTTCAAGTAACACACTTCTGAGATTGAACAGACTGCTCAGACTCAAGATCAACATGCCCAGCAGCATCAACAAAACCAGCAATTGAATGCGTAGACTTAAACGCAATGAGGATTGGCTCATAAACTCTCCACATCAGCAATATCTCGTTTTCCAACATGAGTGGAAAAATGTAGCCTCGGAGAATGAAAGGCCGATGACCGCACCCGTTTTCCGATCATGTCTGCGGGAGTCGCCAACTGATCGCGAGGGATCGACCAGGTTGCATCGCCGCCGCCAGATGACGCAATACGGAAACATCCGGCGGCCTGATCAAGTTCTGTCGCCACCCGTTTCTGTTCTTGCGCAGCGAGTGCCAACTGATTCATCGAGACCTCAGTTCGATTGGCATCCGCCAACAATTCTTGTAGATGTCGCCGCATGTTGCAGGTCTTGTCGCGCTGCACATCCGTTGCTTGAACAACCTGATCGGTCATACCACGGATTGCCCCCACCGCCTGACCAATGAATGCAAGCGCATTGACTGCTTCGCTGGCTTCATTCACACAACGCTCAGCAATCTGGCGTTCGCGATCCATGGCTGCCACGACTTCCACCATGTTGTGGTTTAGTCGTTCCATCATCTTATGGGTGCGTTTGGTGGATTTTCGTGTATCGGTCGCCAAGCTGCGCACTTGCTCGGCGACGACAGCAAAACCGCGTCCATGCTTTCCTGCCCGAGCCGCCTCAATGGCGGCATTTAACGCCAAAAGATTGGTTTGATCTGCCACTTTTTGTATAGAAATCAGCACCGAATCGATATCTTCGGCAGCCGTTTGTAACGATTGGATGTGCTCACTCGATTGGCCCATCTGTTGTGCTAATTCATCCATCAGTCCAGCGACATTCCGCACCTGACAGGCACCTTCTTCTGCCTGAACAAAGGCAGTCGATGCTGAGTCTGCGACGCACCTTGTCTGTTCAACAATGCGACTGGTTGCGGTTTCCAGCTCATCGGCCTCGCTGTCCAACACATCCAAAGCTGCCCGCTGGCCATGCACCGAGCCAAGACACTGTTCACTGATTGCGGCATTGTCGTCCGCTAGCATGGCGGTGCGACTAGATCGCACAACGATGCCATCAACGAACGATTCCAATTCGCGAAACAAGCCATCCAAAGCAGCGGCAATCAGGCCGATCTCATCGCTGCGACGGTTGCTAAAACGCTGGGTTAAATCCTGCCCAGATGCCGCCTCGCCGATATTTTTGGTCAACTGCTGTAGCGGACGGCTGAGGTGACGCGCAAATCGCCACGAGGCCAGTGCCGCCAGCAGGCACACCACAAGCACACCGGCGAGCGTTCCAAAAATCAGCTCGCGGCGCATTTGTGCCAATGGCGCCATGACCTCGGTTGGGTCTTGCTGAGTGATCAAGGCGAAGCGGTGGTCTCCAATGTCAAGCGGCATCCAAGCCATGAGCACCTCTCGCCCCAAATAGTCCTGCGCCAGTCCCATGCCATCGTGCCCGGACAGCGCAGAGCGAACCACCGGGGAATCAAGGCGCAGATGTCCGGCGATGCGTAGATTGTTCTGCGTTTGCTGGATTCTGGGATCCAGTTTACCGCTTTGAACGCTGCGCAACCGATCCAGGAACCCCGCTTGCCCTTCCAGCGCCGGGCGTAGTTCAGTCACCAGACGCTGCTGGTCATCGACCAAATAGGATTCACCCGTGGCACCCAGCCCCGCCTGTTCCCAGCCACCGGCATTTGTCATAATATGTGTAAATCGTTCCACGGGCAGCTCAGCCACCAGCAGTCCAATGGGTTTTTCTCGGCTGTCTGCATCATAAAAGACCGGAACCGCGAGAAAGGTCACCAATTCGCCGAAGCGACCGGCAAAACTAGCAAACGGACTAATGCGAAATGTGTCAGTAGTGGGGTGCTCGATCATGGTGCGCGCCAGTTCGCCTAGCGCACTGTCGACGAAAGGCCCCTGCCGCAAGGAGGTGCCAAAGACTGGTCCCTTGGTAACCGAATAGACCACTGCCAAAGACTCTGCGTCGATCAACATGAGGTCATTGAACGCCATGCGCTCCAGTGTGTCGCGCAGGCTTGGGTGATAGCGCCGATGTTGCTGCCCATAGATCGTGCGATCGCCACGATCAACCATCGCCTGAAGATTTTCTACGCCGTGAGGATTGTCCGCCACATAATAACGCTGAATCAGCAGCGCCTCATGGGACATCGCTTGCAACCAATCATCCACCGGAGCCGTCAAACCTCCGGTTCGAGCAGCGTACAGCGGTGCATATTCAGACCGATACCAAGCCGCCATCCGTTGCCGTAGTGCGTCCTTGGTTTCCATCTCCACCTCATAACGATAAGAGGCAAAAGGACGCAGAAAAGCATAGACCGCATCCTGAACCATGCGTCCATGCGCGAGGGTTTGCAGCAGATTTTCTAATGCGCACATCTCGTCGAGCAATCGTGCCCGGCGAGCATCGGCCACCGTCTGGAATTGCTGACCAATGGCGTGCTCGATCACTTGGCTTGCGGCACGGTTGGCGACATAGCTGGTCGTTAACCCAGACAGCAGCACGGCGACCCCAGTGAGCAAGCTGGCTCCGAGCATCAAACGAATCGCGATGTTCATGGTGAATCAGGAGACTACAAGACGGGCGAACCAAGCAGTGGTTCAAACTTCGCGCTTAATTTAATCGTTCTTGATGAACCTTTTATGATGAGCCTATGATGATTTGGTTAACGATGATCAGTCTCGGCAAACTTGCGCATCTTCGCCACAATCCGCATCGTCTCGACGCTCACCGTGGTCACGCGCTGGAGCAAATCCACCACCTGTTCTTTGTAATCGGCGAAGCGATAGGTGTTGAACTGCTCGCGGATGGTGGGGTCTTTGGGGATTTTTTCTTTGTATTGATCGAGAATCCACTCCAGCGCCGAGCGGTTGCCGAGACGATAGTCCCAAACGACAGGCGGGATGTCGCTCAAAATCGTTTCGCTATCGAGTACGATCACACCCTCCTCGCGCTTGGCTCTGAGCAGCGGCTTGGGCAACAGTCCAGCAGCGCGAGCTTTGTCATCGGGAATATCAGTGCGGGTCAGCGGATATGGTTCGATAGTCTCAAAACCAATGTGTAACTCCATCAGCGTTTTGCCCCAGTCCGCCCATTGCCAAAAGTTGGCATAGAACGGAATGCGCGGAAAATCGCGCTTGAGATTCAGCGCGTATTTTTCACGGTAATTGGGATCGTGTAAAACGGCGTAGCAATAGTGAAAAATAGCGGGCTTGTCGATTTTATGCGCTGATTTGCCGGTGCCGATTTCGGGTTTGTAATGCGCGGTGAATTGTTTCAGTGCCCAGTCGGTGATATTGTCGGTGCGGTTGCCATCATTATCATATTGGTAAAGCGGCAAAAATTGAGTTTTTTCAATAAAATCAAGTGAGGGCAATAGTTTAACAGCAAGCACGGAAAATGGTTTGCTTGAAGATGTTCCAGAACACCCAATAGCTCGATTATCCCATTGCCCTGACAACGGGAAAATCAGATTTTGCTGATAAATGCGGTGGGTAACAATACGATCAAAATAAGTATTTTTTATTACAAAAGGTCTATACAAAGACCTTTTAATTTTTTCTAAATCAAATTTTAGTTGTGAGCCTCTTTTAATATGCGCTTCAAGTTCAGAAGTCCACTTAATTTCTCTTTTTACCTCTTGCGTTATCTCTTCTTTCGATTTTGAAAAAAGACGAATTTTCTCCTTGTTATAAAAACCAACAAAGTATTTTACCTTTTTAATTAACGATGATTCCTCATAATCATAAAGCCACTCATCACGAGCTGTTGCAATACCTAAAGAATATAGCTTAAAAACTGCCTGTTCTTTTTCAGCAGTTTTAGCCAACTTTGTTTCTTTGCTGGCAATCGGAATCAATGTATCAAAATCATTATTCGCTTGATCAATCCAGTTATAATTTTCATCTGG
>SKYD01000242.1 GCA_007128075.1 Thiorhodovibrio sp. | reverse complement strand
TGATAGCACAGGGGCGAGCCGAGCTAGATTCACTGAGCGCACTTGGAGTAAGGCCAAGATGAAACGCGCCAAAAAGTCTAGACGCGCTCCATGCCATCCTAGGTGTATTTCTAACACTTTAAGAAGAAAATTGACAGAGTGAGCTTCAGTCATTGTTCCTCCAGATTATGTCTATGAAAATCAGTATCTTAATAGATTTTAATGATTTTGTACTGTACTGAGAAGTTGAGCATCGCGTTATAAAAGTGATGTTTCCATACTGTACTGACCAATTACCATCTGAGGCTGAGCCGATTTTAGCCACTCTCGTTGACACCCTGGCGACGCGGTGGTCGCGGCTGTGGATTGCCTATAGCGGTGGGCTAGATTCGCATGTGTTGCTGCATGGCTGCTGCCAACTGCGAGCGTGGCTGCCACCGTTGGCGGCGGTGCATATTGATCACGGGCTGCATCCTGATTCAGCGCACTGGGCGGTGCATTGTCAGCAGGTTTGTGACGCGCTCAATCTTCCGCTCCACATTTGCCGGGTCAGGGTCACTGCAAAAGAGCAGCTTGGCATCGAGGCCGCTGCCCGCGAAGCGCGTTATGCTGCGTGGCGGGCACTGTTGGTCGCTGGTGAGGCACTTGCCACCGCCCAGCATCAAGACGATCAGGCGGAAACGCTGCTGCTGGCGTTGTTGCGCGGCAGCGGCATTGACGGGCTGGCAGCGATGCCACAGCAGACAACGCTTGGTGCTGGCACCCTGATCCGCCCGTTGCTCGCGCTCAGTCGCAGCACTCTTGTCGGCTATGCGAAAAAGTCAGGGCTGCAATGGCTGGAGGATCCCAGCAATCAGGACACCCAGTTCATGCGCAATTATTTGCGCGCCGAGATTATGCCGCGTCTGACTGCGCGCTGGCCCAGTGCGGCTCACACTCTCAGCCGCAGTGCTGCACACTGTGCCGCCAGTGCCGCGTTGCTCGATGAATATGCTGCGCATTGGCTCAATGTGGTGCGCGGCATACCTGTTCACACGCTTTCAGTGACCGCATTGAGTGGCTTAACGCTCAACCAGCGGCGGCTGGCGATGCGTGCTTGGCTCAAACAGCAGGGTTTTCAGTTGCCCAATCAGGCACGCTTAGAATCGATGGTGACCACGCTGCTGACAACGCGACCTGATGCCGACCCCTGCGTGCAGTGGCCAAGTGGTGAGCTCCGCCGCTATCGCGATGGACTCTATGCACTGCGCCCCTTGCCGCAGCCGCCGACCACCACGCTGCGTTGGGCGGGCACTGAGCCGCTGATCTTAGGTCAGGAGCTAGGCAGCTTATGCTGGCAGTCGCCACCCGCCACCTGGCGACAATTCAGGGTGCGCTTTGCTGTTCATGGTTTGCGCTGTCGTGCATATCCAAGTGGCGCACATCGGCGCACCCTCAAACAAGTGTTTCAAACCCAAGGCATTCCACCTTGGCTGCGTCCGCTGATTCCTTTGGTGTTTGAAGAAGAAACGCTGATTGCGATTGCCGGCATTGTGTGCTGCGCCCCGCAGGGTCAAGGATTAATCTGGCGCGATCATCCTTGGGAAGCGTTGCTCAATCCACAGCCAACTGATGCATCAATCACAAAAAGCCTCGGCTGATGGCTTCCAACCCAAATCCAACTGGCGAGCGGCACGCACATCATCGAGCCGCTTGACTGGCAAGCGATGAGGCGCGGTTTTCACCGTTTCGGGGGTTTGTTCAGCCTCGACGCGAATCTGGGTCATTGCCTCAACAAAGGTATCGAGAGTTTCTTTGGTCTCGGTTTCGGTTGGCTCGATTAGCAGACATTCAGGCACCAAAAGAGGAAAATAGGTCGTCGGCGCGTGATAACCATAATCTAACAGCCGCTTGGCAAAATCCATGGTATTGACACCATAAGTTTTCGCCTCTTGTTTGAGGGTGATAATAAATTCATGGCTGGCGCGACGCTGTGGATAAGCGGCCTGAAACCCAGCGCTCATCAGCCGTTTCAATAGATAATTGGCGTTAAGCGTGGCATATTCTGCAACCCGCCGCATCCCTTCTGCACCTAATAAACGGGCATAGACATAGGCCCGCAGCAATACCCCCATGTTGCCACCAAAGGCGGTCAAGCGGCCAATGCTCTCAGGGCGATCCGACTCAACAAGCCAGCGATACTGATCTTCAGAACTGCGCGCCACCAATGGCACTGGCAGATAGGGTTCTAGGCGTTGCGAAACGCCCACAGGACCAGCACCAGGCCCGCCGCCTCCATGTGGAGTCGAAAAAGTTTTGTGTAAATTCATGTGAATCACATCAAACCCCATGTCTCCGGGGCGCACCTGACCTAAGATGGCATTGAGATTGGCACCATCGTAATACAGCAGCCCGCCTGCCTGATGCACGACGCTGGCAATGGTCTCGATATGACGCTCAAAAACGCCAACGGTGCTAGGATTGGTGAGCATGATCCCCGCCGTCTGCGGACCAACTGCGGCGCGTAATGCATCGAGATCGACATCGCCTTGTGGATTTGTTGGGATCTCACGCACCTCAAAACCGGCCATGATCGCCGAAGCGGGATTGGTGCCGTGGGCGGCATCGGGGACGAGAATCTCACGCCGCGCCTGATCACCACGGGCATCGTGATAAGCACGAATCATCGCCACTCCAGCAAATTCGCCTTGCGCACCAGCCGCAGGTGCCAGCGACACTGCGTGCATTCCAGTCACCGACTTTAAGAGCTCTTGCAAATCATAAAGACAGGCCAGCAGCCCCTGACTGTGACTGTCGGGAGCAATGGGATGACGGGCAGCAAACCCGGGCAATGAAGCGGCAGTGTGACAAATCCGTGGGTTGTACTTCATGGTACAGGAGCCGAGCGGATAAAAATGGGTGTCAATCGAGAAATTGCGCTGCGACAAGCGGGTGTAATGGCGCACTGTCTGCAATTCTGTGACCTCGGGCAACGCGGGGGGCTGGCGCCGCCGCTGTGTGGTGGGGAGATCATCACAGTTGGCAGCAGTCAAGGGTGCTTGGGTTAGCGCACGGCGCTCGGGGCGAGATTGGTCGTAAATCAGCATAATATCGAGGGGGACTGTTGTGAATTTGATGGTTAGGACGCTGCACCCTAAACAGTGGCGCGTTCGCGCAAAATTTTGACCTGAAACAATGTGTTGCGCTCTTCTTCTTCTAGGCTGGACTGGATAAAATGAATGGTGCGCCGATACAGCGGAATGATGTTGTATTTGAGGGCGTTGACCCGCTTTTGTGCCTTGCGTTGCTCTTCCAGCAGCCGATGCAGCGCAATCTCAACCTCACCTAACCGCGCCAGCAACACCGCCGCCTCAGCAAGTGCGGTGCGGGCATCATCAAAACTGGCATCGGTGCCAAACAGCCCCACTGGCGTGAGCGGTAAGCGGTCGGCAGTCACCGCTGGATACTCGACCCCGAGACTACGGCGTGGCAAAATCTCGACACTGAGTGCTGGATCAGCGCCCAATGCCGCCTGCTCAAGCCCTCGGCTGCCCATGCGCAGATGGGTGATTGCCAACAGCCGATAGGCGCGTTGCAACGCTTGCTCGGCCTCGGTGCGCAGCCGCCGATAGTCGCCGATGCGCTCGTAAACCAAACGCGTCAGCAATTCGCGCTTGCGCTCTAACAAATCGTGACCTTGTTCGAGAAAATGCGCCTGCTTTTTGAGCGTGAGCAGAGTGTTTTTGGTCGGCGGAACCCGCAGTGTTTGCTGAGCCATGATTCACGCCGACCCTTGATAGTATTTCGCTAACTCGGTCTCTGACAGACGGGTGAGCGTATCGCGTGGAAACGCGCTCATCAGCTCCCAAGCCAGTGTTAGCGTGGCATCAATCGAGCGGTCTTCTGCTTCGCCTTGCCCAACAAAGCGTTGATCAAAGGCATCAGCAAACTGCAAAAACCGCCGATCACGCTCGGATAGCTCATCTGCGCCGATGATCGAGGCAAGATTGCGCGTCTCCAACGCCCGTGCATAGAGTGCATAAAGCTGGGCGGCGACATGTGGATGGTCGTCGCGGGTGTCATCTTTGCCGATACCATCTTTCATCAACCGCGATAGACTGGGCGAGATATGCACCGGCGGATAGATGCCTTGATTTTGCAACTCACGCGACAGCACGATCTGACCTTCGGTGATGTAGCCTGTGAGATCGGGAATCGGGTGGGTGATGTCATCCGACGGCATCGACACCACGGGCATCATGGTAATCGAGCCGTGGCGATTGTGGATGCGCCCGCAGCGTTCATAAATCTCTGCCAAATCCGAATACAGATACCCCGGATAGCCCTTGCGGGCTGGCACATCGCCCTTTGCCGTCGCCACCTCGCGCAGTGCTTCAGCATAGTAGGTCATGTCGGTCATCACCACCAACACATGCCGATCCAGATCATACGCCAGATATTCGGCGACCGTGAGCGCGGTGCGCGGCAATGTCAGGCGCTCCACCGGCGGATCATCGGCGAGATTGACAAACATCACCACATTGCGCAACACACCCGAGCCAGCGAACTCATCGCGGAAAAACTTGGCATCGGCATAGGATACGCCCATTGCCGCAAACACAATCGAGAAACTCGAATCGTCGTCTTTGAGCTTGGCTTGGCGGACAATCTGTGCTGCCAGCCGATTATGCGGCAGCCCAGAGCCGGAAAAAATTGGCAACTTTTGACCACGCACCAGC
>SKYD01000003.1 GCA_007128075.1 Thiorhodovibrio sp. | reverse complement strand
TCGCCGCTGCTGAGCACCATTTGGGTGCGCCAGCCAGTCCAGTGTGTGCTTTGCCGCACGAGATCGACGAAGCAATCGAGCTGCAATACCACAGTTTTGCAGAACTGGGCACACTCAAACAAGATGCTGCACTGAGCAGTGCGCTGAGCGATCCTGATCGCCCCATCGACGCGGCAGAACTCCAGCGTTTGTCGGGACAGCAAAGCATTGTGCAACTGGTCGATACCCTGCTGATGCTGGCGCTCAAAGAAGGTGCCAGTGATTTACACATCGAACCCTTTGAGACCCATGTCCAGTTGCGGATGCGCATTGATGGTGTGTTGCGTGAGCGGGCGCGGCTGACACGCTCACTCTATCCACAAGTTTTGTCGCGCATGAAAATCATGGCGGGGATGGACATTACTGAGCGGCGGCGCCCTCAAGACGGGCGGCTGGCGGTGCAGCTTCCAGCGCGTGCCATTGATTTTCGTGTCTCGACCATTCCCGCACTGCATGGCGAGAAAATGGTGTTGCGGGTACTGGGTCAGCTCAAGCGTCTCGAAGCCCCGGGATTAGAAGAACTGGAATTAAGCGCTGACAACCGCGCCACCATTCAACGGCTGATTAACTATCCAAATGGTCTGTTTTTTATCACCGGGCCCACTGGCTCGGGCAAAACGACCACGCTGTTTGCTGCCTTAAAGCACATCAATCATCCTGAAATCAACATCACCACTGTTGAAGATCCGATTGAATACCGACTGCCCGGCATCACCCAAGTGGCAGTCAATCGCGCCGCTGATGTGGGGTTTCCGGAATTATTGCGCGCCTTTTTGCGCCAAGATCCTGATGTGATGCTGGTTGGCGAGATTCGTGATCTGGAAACTGCCCGCATCGCCACCCAAGCTGCATTGACTGGACATCTGGTGCTGGCAACACTGCATACCAACGATGCCATCCAAGCGGTCACGCGACTCACTGAAATCGGCGTTGAACCGTTCATGGTGTCGCCTTCGCTGCTTGGAGTCATGGCGCAGCGCCTGGTGCGCCGCATCTGCCCGGACTGTCGTGAACCCTATCAGCCCGATGATGCCACGCTTGATCGGCTATTCGAGCGCGACCCGGGGCACAGTGTGCCGTTTTTTCGTGGTCGAGGCTGCTCGGCTTGTCAAGGCAGTGGCTATCGAGGGCGGCTGGGCATCCACGAAATTCTGTATATCAACGATGACATTCGCCAACTCATTGCCGAGCGCGGGCACATTCGCGACATCTATCAGGCAGCACTCGACAGCGGCTTTTCTAAAATGCGCTATGACGGCATCAAAAAAGTGGTGCGCGGCTTGACCACCTTGGAAGAAGTGGATCGCGTTGCGCCGTGGAGTCAGTAACTGAATAAGGGCTATCATAAGGCACCATGCGCAAGCACATATCAACCAAAGCATCCTTACCACAAGAAGGCATCGACGCGATTGCGTTGACCGTCTCGTCATTGAATCAGGATCAACATCAATGAACCTAACCCCGCGAGAACAGGACAAGCTGTTGCTGTTTACCGCTGGCTTGCTCGCTGAGCGGCGCAAGGCACGCGGTCTAAAACTCAATCATCCCGAGGCGATTGCTTATCTAAGCTGCGCCATCCTCGAAGGAGCCCGTGATGGGCGCACGCCAGCCGAGCTTGAGACATTCGGGCGCACCCTGCTCACCCGTGCTGAGGTGATGGACGGTGTTGCCGAGATGATCCCCGAACTACAGGTCGAGGTGACCTGCGATGTCGGTAGCTCCCTGGTGACCATCACCCATCCGATTGTTTAACGCGAGGCATACAACATGCGTATCGGCGATATTCTCACCTTAGCCGGTGACATCGAACTCAACCACGGGCGCCTGGTCACCCAACTGAGCGTCACCAATACCGCGACCCAGTCGATTGGGGTTGGCTCGCACACCCATTTTTTTGAGGTCAACCCTGCCCTTGATTTTGATCGTGAGGCGAGCCGTGGCCAGCATCTGGATATTCCACCAGGCGCGGTGCAGTGCTTTGAGCCAGGGGTGACTCTGGAGGTGGCATTGGTGCCCTATACCGGCAGCCGTCAGGTGTATGGCGGACGCGGTGCAATCATGGGGGCACTTGATGTCCAGGAGCAGACACAATGAGCCAAATCAGTCGCGCTGATTATGCAGCACTCTATGGTCCGACCATCGGTGACAAAATCCGCCTAGGCGATACCGACTTGGTGATCGAGATCGAAGAAGACCTGACCCATTATGGCGATGAGCTGACCTTCGGCAGCGGGCAGGTGATCCGCGATGGCCAGGGCCAAAGCCAACGCCAGGCCGATGAGGTCATGGATTTGGTCATCACCAATGCGGTGTTGATTGATTTTTGGGGGGTGATCAAGGCCGATATTGGCATCAAAAACGGGCGCATTGCCGCACTGGGCAAGGCGGGCAATCCCGACACCCAAACGGGGGTTGATATCCGTATTGGTGTTGGCACCGAGATCATTCCTGCTCAGGGGCTGATTGTCACCACTGGCGGTATTGATGCTCAGGCGCATCTGATCACCCCCGATCAGGCTACCACGGCCCTGATCGGCGGCATCACCACCCTGCTTGGTGGCGGTATCGGGCCAGGGACGGGCAGCCAGCACAGCGCGACCACGCCTGGGCTATGGAACATCCGCCGCATGTTGCAAGCCGCTGAATCATTGCCGGTGAATCTAGGGCTGTTTGCCAAAGGCAGCGGCAGTCTCCCTAATCCGCTGGAAGAACAGATTCGCTGCGGGGCGATGGGGTTGATGGTGCACGAGGTGTGGGGCGCATCGCCCAAGGTGATTGATTGTGCGCTGGGCATTGCCGAGAAAATGGATGTGCCGCTGGTGCTGCATCCTGATTCGCTCAATGAATTTGCCTTTGCTGATGAGATGCTTGGCGTGCTCAACGACCGTTGCGCGATTACCTATCACAGCGAACGGGTGGCTGCGACACTGTCTTGGGTGGGGGCGGCTCCGGTGTTGCCAGCATCACTCAATGTCACCCACTGTCGTAGTGCTTATGGTCAGGCTAACGCACTGCTGCACGACAGCGGTGCGCTGGCGCTCATTGGATCAGGTGCCCAGGCAGGCGGCAGGATTGGCGAGACCATCACCCGCACCTGGCAGATCGCCCATCAGATGAAATCTCAGCGCGGCCATCTGCGCCCGCCCGCCTACAACGCATCGAGTATCGATCACAACGATAACGACAATTATCGCGTCAAACGCTATCTGTCTAAATACACCATCAACCCGGCGATCATGTACGGCATCGCCCATGAGGTCGGCTCCTTGGAAGTCGGCAAACTTGCTGATCTGGTACTGTGGCAGCCGGCATTTTTTGGTGTGAAGCCACAGTTGATTCTCAAAGGCGGAACACCCGCTGCGGGACTCGTCGGCGACTCCAACGCCGCCAGCGTCAGCGCCCAGCCGGTGCGTTATCAGACCTTATTTGCACTCCAAGGCACTGCTTTGGGTGCCACCACCATGACCTTCCTCTCGCAATGGGGGCTACAGGCTGGCGAGCCACAGCGCCAAGACCTCAATCGGCGAATCGGTGTCACCCGCGATGTCCGCCAGGTGCGAAAAATTGACCTGATTCATAACTGCGCACAGCCAGTGGTTGAGGTCGATGCCAAAACTCAGCAGATTCGCATTGATGGCGAAATCATCTTGGCAGCCGGCGACCAAATGTTTGGTCAACAGCCATTGAGTCGGCGGTATTTTTTGTTTTAGAGCAGTAGCATAGGTTTTGTTGGCAACACTTTATCTTTGGTTTTCTGTCAACAAAACCTAGGGCGCGACCCCAAAAACTGTTGGCATCAAACGCCTGCTTTCTTTTTTGATCAAAAGCAGTTATCATGGATCGTTTATCTTTTAGGGTGGTTTCCGCTGCCTGCTCACTGTCGTTATGTGATTTTAGGATAGGACATGGTTAAAATTCGTTTATCTCGCGGCGGCGCCAAAAAACGCCCCTTTTATCAAATTGTTGTCGCTGATATCCGTAGCTCACGCGATGGGCGCTATATCGAGCGGATTGGTTTTTTTAATCCTCGGGCGACCGGCGGCGAGGTACGGCTACGGCTGGATCATGTCCGTGCCGAGCACTGGATTCGTCAAGGCGCGCAGCCAACTGATCGCGTTGCGCAGTTGCTCAAAGAAGCCCGCAAACAAGCCGACGAAGCGTTGGCAGCAGCATAACGCCGCAGACCATGAGGCCGCGCAACGCATTGGTGATCCTCGGCGAGATTGCGGGGCTATATGGGGTGCGCGGCTGGGTCAAGGTGCATTCACAGACGAATCCACGCGAAAATATTCTAACTTATTCGCCGTGGCAGCTCACCTGCCGTGATGCGAAGACGCACACTCGCAATGTGCTGTCTGGTCAGCGTCACGGCAAAGGGCTGATTGCACAGCTTGCTGGCTGTGAGGATCGCGATCAGGCGGCGGCACTGATCGGGGCGACGATTGCCATTCCACGCGCTCAACTGCCACCGCCAGCAGCCGATGAGGTCTACTGGACTGATTTGGAAGGGCTGCAGGTGGTGACCATTGATGGTGTGGCGTTGGGGCAGGTGGTGCGGTTGTTTGAGACCGGTGCCAACGATGTGTTGGTGGTCAAGGGCGAGCGCGAGCGGCTGATTCCATTGTTATGGGATTCCGTCATTCAACAGCTTGATCTTGACAGCGGAGTGATG
>SKYD01000159.1 GCA_007128075.1 Thiorhodovibrio sp. | reverse complement strand
TTGGTCTTTGTCGCGCTGGCGCTGTTGCTGTTATTTGGCCTTGGCAACGACCCGCGTGAGGTGCCCTCACCGTTGATCGGCAAGCCAATTCCCAATTTCACGCTGCCTGAGCTGCGCGATGGTCAACAGCGCACCGTTTCGGATCAAGACCTGCGTGGCACGATCTCGCTGGTCAATGTCTGGGCATCTTGGTGCTTTGCCTGTCGCCAGGAGCATCCGCAGCTCATGGCACTGTCACAGCGTGACGACATCCAAATCTTCGGACTAAATTGGAAAGATGACAAACAGGATGCGCTGAAAGTGCTACGCGATACGGGCGATCCCTACAAGCGCATCGGGTTTGATCCCGACAACAAAGTCGGGATTGATTGGGGGGTGTATGGTGCGCCGGAGACCTTTCTGGTCGATCCCAACGGCATGATTCGTCACAAACACATTGGCCCAATCAGCCCTGAGATTTGGGAGGAGCAGTTTTTGCCGAAAATTCAGCGCATCAAGCGTGGACAATGAACGCGCTTGGTCATGTTGCTCCGATTCAGGCTTTGAGATAATGGTATCAATTTCTGATACAATTGATATCAATTTTCTTTAAAACCGCCATGAGCAACTTTGTTTAGGCTTTCAGTAACACATGGGGAATATATGGAAGCTGATCTTCTATGATTCGGCCTCAGAACCTTTACCTCGTCGGCCCGATGGGGGCTGGCAAAAGCACCATTGGGCGGCAATTAGCCGAATGGCTTGGCTATGAATTTCTTGACAGCGATCAGGAAATTCAGCGTCGCACTGGCGTGGACATCCCCACGATCTTTGAGTTTGAAGGCGAAGAGGGGTTTCGTAGTCGTGAGCGGCAGATTGTCACTGAACTCACTGAGAGTGATGGTATTGTGTTAGCCACTGGCGGCGGAGCGGTGCTCTCGGCGGAGAATCGCCAGCGGCTTGCGGCGCGGGGCTATGTCATCTACCTGCACTGTTCGCCTGAGCAACAGCACGCCCGCACCAACCGTGATCGCAACCGCCCGCTGATTGCCGAGAGTAACAATCCGTTGGAAAAATTGCGCGAATTGATGCAAATGCGCGAGCCAATCTATCGCCAAGTAGCGGACATGGTGGTCTCGACTGAACGCCGTGGCACCACCTCGGTGGTCAAGGAAATTCGGCGGCGGCTGGATGCAGAATCGCTATAGCCGGCTGGCCATTGCCGCCCGCACCTGCAGTGCCACCTCCAGCGCTCTAAGCCCTGCCATTCCATCGACCAGCGGTGGCTGCTTGAGACGCACAGCGTGAACAAACGCGGCAATCTCAGCATCCAGCGGTTTGATCGGCGCACAGTCGACGCGTTGACGCTCAATGGTCGGGCGAGCGGCATCGGGCTGCGGCTGGGTGAAGGCGACATCGAGAGTTTGAGCGGCAAAATCCAGTGCCAGATAGGCACCGGGCTGAAACACTCGGATGCGGCGGCTGGTTTTCTCCGAGACCCGACTGGCAACCACATTGGCAACTGTGCCATTGGCAAACTCCAGCCGCGCATTGGCAATATCGACATGCTCGGTCAACACCGTGGCACCAATCGCCTGCACCCGCAACAGCTCGCTTGGCACCAGGGTTAAAATAATATCAATGTCGTGGATCATTAGATCAGTGACCACATCGACATCGGTGGCGCGCTCGACAAAGCTCCCTAGCCGTTGTGCCTCGATAAAACGCGGCGCTTGGATGCGTTCAGCCAATGCCATCACGCCGGCATTAAAACGCTCCAGATGACCAATCTGCAACAGCGCAGTGTGTTGTGCCGCCAGTGTCACCAGTGCCTGAGCATCTGCGGCGGTTTCAGCAATCGGCTTTTCGAGCAGTAGATGAATCCCGCGCTCTAGCAACGGCGCGGCAACGGCAAAATGCGTGGCAGTGGGAACCACGATGCTGGCGGCATCCACGCGCTCTGGGGTGATGTCAGCCAGTGTCAACACCGCACAGCCGACCTCGGCGGCGACGGCTTGGGCACGCGCTGGCGTGGTATCAACCACACCGACCAGCTCGACCTCGGGTAAGCGCGAATAAATCAGCGCATGAAACCGCCCCAGATAGCCAACGCCAACTACAGCAACGCGCAATTTAGTCATCATGGCCTTCCTGTAAGCGGCGTTTGGTGTGTTGCAACAGCAGCCAGGTTAAAACCACCACAAAAGGAACCGCAATTCCAACCCCAAGCGTAGGATCAAGCTGTGGCCAGTAATGTGTCAACCCTTTGAGGATATAGGCGATCAGGCTCAGTCCGTAGTAGCTGATCGCAATCACCGACAGCCCCTCGACGGTTTCTTGCAGCCGCAGTTGCAACCGCGCACGGCGATCCATCGAATCAAGCACGGCGCGGTTTTGTTCTTGCAAGCTGACCTCGACACGCGCCCGCAATAGCGCGGTCAATCGGGCGGCGCGTTCTGCTAGGCGCAGTTGGCGTTCATTGACTGAAACACAAGTCGCTACCGCTGGTGCTAGGCGTGCATTGAGAAATTCAGTGAAGGTTTGCAGACCTTCGATCCGCTGTTCGCGCAATTGCGCCAGCCGCTGTTCAACCACTGCCGAATAGGCGCGACTGGCCTCAAAGCGGTAGCTACTTTGCGCGCTGATCGCCTCGATCTCGGTTGCTAACTGGGTGAGTTCAACGAGCAAATTGCGTTCTGAAAGTGCTTCAGTGGTGCGGATGCGTGCCATCGAGCGCGCCACCTCGGTTAGCCGCTGATCGGCTAGATTGAGCATCGCCGCCGTCTCGCGCGCCACCGGCAGACCGAGCAACGCCATCGCACGATAGGTGTTAATTTCCAACACCCGCTTGACCAGGCGACCGGCTTGAAGTGGCGACAAACATTCATCGCGCACCAACACATAGCCATAATTATCGTTCTGGATCCGTAAATCCGACCACGCCTTGCCCGCCCCGCCAGCGACCTCGGCGCCAATCACCGGATTGCCATGAAACAGCTCGGCTAAGTCTTCGGGTGTGCGCTGCGGCATATCCCGCGATTCGAGTGCCAACAGCACGACGGTGATGACCTCGCCAGGCAGCTCGCGCAGCCAATCGGCAGGCAGATCATCTAGCGGCGATTGGGCAAACGGATCAGTAAACGGCTGCTCACAACTAAGGCTATAGGTGACAAACTCAGTGTGTCGCTCCCAGCGCAGCCGCAACGAATCTAAGTCTGCAAAATAATGCTGACCCAACGGCTGCTCCGGCAGCGGGGCATCAAAATATTCCAGCAGCCGCAACAGATGGCGCTCATGGTGCGCGTTGTCATTCTCGCGACACACTGCTGTAAAGTGTGCCACTCGCGCCGGCGCGCACAATGGCTCAAAGGTGCGGGTATGCAGCTCGTCAGTGACCGCATGGCGTAAAGGATGAAGCTGAAATTGCACGGTGTTTTTGTCGTCTGAGGTCACAATGACAGATTATTCGCTGCGTGACTTCAGTAGCCCTTCTAAAGCAGCAAAAGGTTTATGGGTGGTGGTCGCGCTCTGATTGGTTGCACTGCCAGTGCCAGCCCCCGCTTTCATCGCGCTAAGATGCTCCTCAAATTTTTGATGCTCATTGTCGTGACAATAAAGACACAGCAATTCCCAGTTACTGCCATCTTTGGGGTTGTTGTCATGGTCCATGTCTTTGTGATGCACCGTCAACTCGCGCAGATTTTGGCGTGTAAAATCTCGCCCACAGCGTCCGCACACCCAAGGATAGAGCTTGAGCGCCTGCTCACGATATCCAGATGCCCGCTCATCGCTGGCTTGGCGGGCACTGGCGACAATTTGATCGAGTTTGGCGGTATTGATCGGCTGACCGGTTTTGGGGTGACGCAGTGATTGTTGACTCATTGGCGACGATCCTCGTGCGAATTGATAATTGATATAGTGTTGGGGGCGATTATATTCTGAAAGCGAGCCAAGTTGGGACCAATATCCATCAACCCAACAGTACTTCAAATTTGTCTTCGAGCCAGCGCAAGCGGGTTTGCGTTTGTTCGATCTGCGTCTCAGTATCGTTGATTTCAGTCGCCACTGCGATGCGTTGCGCTTTGGCAGTGGCTAAGTCGTCTTGTAGGCGGTGGCGTTGTTCAGCACGCGCTGCCTTACCGACAATGACCAACTCACGCCGCTTGGTCTTCTGTTGATCGTTAGCGAGCTCTGATGCGTTGTCACCCTCGGCAACACTGTCTTTCAGTCGAGCAGCAGTGGTTTCGTTAAATTGACGCAACTGATCGGTCAACAGGACAATTTTTTCATCCAAGAAGGTCAGGTCTTTGAGACGCTGCACCCGCGTTGCCAGTTTTTGATCAAGCTGTTCACGCATCCGCTCACGCTCCTCATGCCATTGGGTTAGACGCGCCCGCGCACTCTGTTCTTCGCGTCGCGCCTGCTGTTCAGCCAGTTTTAATTGATGTTGGCGTTGCTGCTCTTCTTCGGCATGGCGTAATTCGGCAAGGCGTTGCTGGTGATAGCGTTCCAGCTCCTGATCTTGCATCTGACGCTCTTCGTGCTTGAGTGCCAGCGCAATCTCGCGCTCGGAGAATTTCGCCTGCTCCTGAATCCAGCCCTCACGCGCCTGCGCCAGTTCTTGCTCTATTTGTCGCTCGCGCCAACTGCGTTCGGCAGCATTGTCATCTTCTAGCCGCTGTTTGAGCGACGCAGTGCGTAGCTCCAGCTCGCGTTGATACGCCATCAGCTCCAGGGCGCGGCGCTGTTG
>SKYD01000073.1 GCA_007128075.1 Thiorhodovibrio sp. | reverse complement strand
TGCGATTGGCGTTTTGATGCTGATTTCGGGCGACGCTGCATCCCCGGCTCGACCCGCCCTGAACCCAATGCCAATTTGACCTTAGCCAATGCCGGCAATCCATTTCCTTTCCCGTTCAATCCGCGCTATCCTTATGCGGTCGATCATTTTATCTTTGATAAACAAAGTGCTCGCTGGATTGTTGCCGATAGTTACGAGGTGATAGAATACCCTGATCAGCCCCTATCCGATCATCACCCCTTGCGGATTGTGATGCGTTTGCCGCGATCATCAATTTAGGTATTGACAGGCACCGATTCGCTTCACTATAATTGATCGTCTTAGTTGGCCGGCGTTCATGCCGGCTTGCTTATTTTCACATATTTAAGTCTGGTGGCTAACCGCGATCAGACACATCATGACTGTCACTTGCCCGTTTTCTTGCTAATTTAAGTGTGGCGAGCAGCGAGTCACTTTTTTCATCTAAAGCAGCGACTGCCAGCTTGTTTTCAAGTCGATGCATTAATTTGGAATCTGGCACCTGGAGAGCTATGGCAACGGTTAATCAATTGGTGCGCAAACCGCGCAAGCGCAAAGTGGCAAAAAGCAATGTGCCCGCGCTTGAGTCTTGCCCACAAAAACGAGGGGTTTGCACTCGTGTTTATACGACAACGCCGAAAAAGCCAAACTCGGCGCTGCGTAAGGTCGCCCGTGTGCGTTTAACCAACGGCTACGAAGTCGCTTCTTATATTGGCGGCGAAGGGCATAATTTGCAAGAGCATGCCGTGGTGTTGATTCGCGGTGGGCGGGTGAAGGATTTGCCTGGTGTCCGCTATCATACGGTACGCGGCACATTGGATACATCTGGTGTTGAAAAACGCCGTCAAGGGCGCTCGAAATACGGCGCGAAACGGCCAAAAAGTTAAAGTCTTGTTTGCGCGATTTCGCGCTGCTGTTATTTGAGTTGGAGCTTACAAGCTATGCCAAGAAGACGCGTCGCTGCCCGTCGCCACATTTTGCCTGACCCCAAGCACGGCAGTGAGTTATTGGCCAAATTTATCAATATGGTCATGGAAGACGGCAAAAAAGCAGTTGCTGAACGCATTTTATATGGTGCGCTTGATCAGATCGCAACCAAAAAAGGTGGCAATCCCATCGAGCTGTTAGACCAGGCGATGGAGCATGTTCGCCCCGTCGTTGAGGTCAAATCGCGGCGCGTTGGCGGTGCCACCTATCAGGTTCCCGTCGAGGTGCGCCCATCGCGGCGCAACACCTTGGCAATGCGTTGGCTGATTGATGCCGCCCGCAAGCGTTCTGAGAAATCAATGGCATTGCGGCTTGCTGGTGAATTTATGGATGCCGCCGAGTCTCGTGGCACGGCAGTCAAAAAGAAAGAAGACACGCATCGTATGGCCGAGGCCAACAAAGCCTTTTCACATTATCGCTGGTAATCAGCAGCGTTTATTACATCGTTAGGACGGATTCAGTCGTGGCACGTAGCACACCAATTGATCGGTATCGCAATCTTGGCATCATGGCACATATTGATGCCGGGAAAACCACAACAACAGAGCGCATTCTGTTTTATACCGGTCTGTCGCACAAAATCGGTGAGGTGCATGATGGTGCTGCGACCATGGACTGGATGGAGCAAGAACAAGAGCGCGGGATCACCATTACCTCGGCGGCAACCACCTGCTTTTGGCAGGGGATGGATAAGCAATATCCTGAGCACCGGATCAACATTATTGATACACCAGGGCACGTCGATTTTACAATCGAGGTCGAGCGTTCATTGCGGGTGCTCGATGGTGCCTGTGCAGTGTTCTGTGCGGTTGGTGGTGTTGAGCCGCAATCAGAAACTGTGTGGCGACAAGCAGACAAATACTGTGTTCCACGGCTGGCGTTTGTCAACAAAATGGATCGGGTTGGCGCGAACTTTTTGCGCGTTGTCGGTCAGGTAAAAGATCGGCTCGGTGGTTATGCAGTACCAATTCAGTTGCCGATTGGTGCTGAAGATCAGTTCGCTGGCGTGGTTGATTTGGTGGGGATGCGTGCCATTTACTGGAACGACGAAACCAAAGGCATGACCTATGATGAACGCGAAATCCCCGAGGATATGCTCGATCTGTGCCAGGAATGGCGCGAAAAAATGATCGAAGCGGCGGCTGAAGCAACCGACGAGATGATGGAAAAATATCTCGAAGGCGGTGAGCTGTCGATAGAGGAAATCCGTCAAGGGCTGCGGTTGCGCACACTGCGTAGCGAAATTGTGCCGATGCTTTGTGGCTCTGCCTTTAAGAATAAAGGTGTGCAGGCCATGCTCGATGCGGTGATTGATTATATGCCAGCACCTGGTGATGTCGCATCCATTCAGGGCGTGCTTGATGACAAAAACGAAACCGTGGCTGAGCGCAAATCAACTGATGAAGAGCCATTTGCCGCACTCGCATTCAAAATTGCGACAGACCCCTATGTTGGCACCCTGACATTTTTCCGCGTGTATTCTGGGGTGTTAAATTCGGGTGATACGGTTTTCAATCCAGTCAAAAGCAAAAAAGAGCGCGTTGGCCGGATTTTGCAGATGCACTCGAATGATCGCAAAGAAATTAAAGAAGTCCGCGCCGGCGATATTGCGGCGGCAGTGGGCTTAAAGGATGTCACCACCGGTGATACCCTGTGCGCTATTAACGCACCGATTACGCTAGAGCGGATGGAATTCCCAGAGCCGGTGATCTCGGTTGCGGTTGAGCCAAAAAGCAAATCTGATCAGGAAAAAATGGGCGTTGCGCTTTCTAAACTGGCGCAAGAGGATCCATCGTTCCGGGTGCGCTCTGATGAAGAATCAGGGCAAACCATCATCTCTGGCATGGGCGAGCTGCATCTGGAGATTATTGTTGATCGGATGCGCCGTGAGTTTAATGTCGAGGCGAATGTCGGCGCACCCCAGGTTAGCTACCGCGAAACCATTCGCAAAACGGTTGAACAAGAAAGCAAATTTGCGCGTCAATCGGGTGGTCGTGGTCAGTTTGGGCATGTCTATCTACGGATAGAGCCTCAAGAGCCCGGCGAGGGCTACGAATTTGTCAACGAGATTGTTGGCGGTGCGGTGCCTAAGGAATATATTCCCGCAGTAGATAAAGGCATTCGCGAAGCAATGACCCACGGCGTGCTGGCTGGTTTTCCGGTCGTTGATGTCAAGGTCACGCTCTATGACGGTTCGTACCACGAAGTGGATTCTAGTGAGATGGCATTCAAAATTGCTGGCTCAATGGGATTCAAAGAAGGTGCGGCAAAAGCCAAACCCGTGCTGCTTGAGCCAATTATGAAGGTTGAGGTGGTTACGCCCGAGGAAAACATGGGCGATGTCATGGGTGATTTGAACAGCCGTCGCGGCATGATTCAAGGCATGGAAGATGCGCCTTCTGGCAAAATTATTCGCGCTGAAGTGCCGCTGGCCTCGATGTTTGGTTATGCCACCGATCTGCGCTCAGCCACTCAGGGGCGCGCAACTTACAGCATGGAGTTTGCGAAATATAACGAGGTGCCGACAAGCATCGCAGATGCTGTGGCTAAAAAGCAATAAAGCAAACTGGCAACAGGTTTTCATCAAGATTTTAGGGTAGAGACAGACATGTCCAAAGAAAAATTTGAACGCAAAAAGCCGCACGTCAATGTTGGAACCATCGGTCATGTTGATCACGGCAAAACCACACTAACAGCAGCGATCACTGTTACTCAGGCGAAAAAATTTGGTGGTGAGGCACGCGCCTACGACCAAATTGACAACGCTCCCGAAGAACGCGAGCGCGGCATCACCATTGCCACCGCGCATGTTGAATACGAAAGCGATGCCCGTCACTACGCCCATGTTGACTGCCCAGGTCACGCCGATTATGTCAAAAACATGATTACCGGCGCGGCACAGATGGACGGCGCGATTCTGGTCGTTTCGGCTGCTGATGGACCGATGCCGCAGACCCGTGAGCACATTCTTTTAGCCCGTCAGGTCGGTGTACCTTATATTGTCGTCTATCTCAATAAAGCCGACATGGTGGACGATGCCGAGCTGCTCGAACTGGTTGAAATGGAAGTGCGCGAGCTGCTTGATAGCTACGAATTCCCTGGCGATGACACTCCGATTATCACCGGTTCCGCACTCAAAGCCCTTGAAGGTGACGAAAGTGAGATTGGCACGCCATCGATTGCCAAACTTATGGACGCGCTCGATAGCTATATTCCAGAGCCAGAGCGCGCAATTGACGGCGCGTTTTTGATGCCGATTGAAGATGTGTTCTCGATCTCAGGTCGCGGCACTGTGGTGACTGGGCGTGTCGAGCGCGGTATCGTCAAGGTGGGTGAAGAAGTCGCCATTGTCGGTATCAAAGACACCGTCAAGACAACCTGTACTGGCGTTGAAATGTTTCGCAAACTGCTCGACCAAGGTCAAGCAGGCGACAACATTGGTGCGCTGTTGCGTGGTGTCAAGCGCGATGATGTGGAACGCGGTCAAGTGCTTGCCAAACCAGGCAGCATCACCCCGCACACCCATTTTGAAGCTGAGGTCTATGTGTTAAGCAAGGAAGAAGGCGGTCGTCATACCCCATTCTTCAATGGCTATCGGCCACAGTTTTACTTCCGTACCACCGATGTCACCGGCGCTTGTGAGCTACCAGAAGGCATCGAAATGGTCATGCCCGGCGATAATGTCAAAATGATCGTTCGGCTCATCGCTCCGATTGCGATGGAAGAAGGGCTGCGCT
>SKYD01000114.1 GCA_007128075.1 Thiorhodovibrio sp. | reverse complement strand
TGCGGCGAGCATGTCCGCGCCTCACCTGAGCATGTTGACGACAGCCTGGCGCGTTTTTGCTATGAATTCCCCGACAAAAAGACCTTTCACCTCAATATGTTTCCGCTGCGTAAAAACTATGTGCGGCGGCTGTTGCGCGAGGTTGGATTCCAGCGCGTCACCACCTACGGCGATTTTCAGGAAACCTACCACGACGCTGAGCCAGATTTCTTTATTCATGTCGCCGAAAAGCACTATATTGCCGGAGGTGAAGAAGAATGAGTGGCTACACCGCAGCGGTCGAGACCGCCCGCGCCTATTACAACAGCGAGGATGCGGATCAGTTTTATTTTCAGATTTGGGGCGGCGAGGACATTCATGTCGGGCTGTATGAGCGCCCAGATGAGCCGATTCGTACCGCCAGCCGCCGCACCGTTGAGCAACTTGCTGCTCGTGCCAACGGGCTGGATGCCAACAGCCTAGTGATTGATTTTGGCTCCGGGTTTGGTGGTGCAGCGCGTTATCTGGCGAGCACCTTTGGCTGCCGCGTCAAGGCGCTTAATCTGAGTGAAACTGAAAACCAGCGCGCCCGAGCGATGAACCGTGACCAAGGGCTTGACCATCTGATTGAGGTCATCGATGGCAGCTTTGAGTCAGTTCCTGCTCAAGATCAATGTGCTGATTTGGTGTGGTCACAGGATGCGATTTTACACAGCAGTCAGCGCGAACAGGTCATTGCTGAGGCAGCGCGGGTGTTGCGCCCTGGTGGGGATTTGATTTTCACCGATCCGATGCAGGCGGATGATTGCCCGCCTGGGGTGTTGCAACCGATCTTTGAGCGGATTCATCTCTCCAGCCTTGGCTCGATCCAGTTTTATCGTCAGACGACGGCGGCCTGTGGTCTCGTTGAGGTCGAGGTTGTTGCACTGACTCAACAGCTCATCACCCACTATACCCGTGTGCGTGAGGAGCTGATGCGCCAGCGCCCGCAGTTGATTGACACTGTTTCTGATGCGTATATCGAGCGTATGATTGCCGGCCTGGGACACTGGATCGAAGGGGGGCGCAAGGGCTATCTGAGCTGGGGTATTCTACATTTTCGCGCTCCGCTGTCCTGATGGGGGCGGTGTGCTTGGTTGTTTAATTGATTGATTGAAAAAGGATTGTCATCTATGGCACGCGATTACATTGTCACTTCTGAATCGGTGGGCGCTGGACACCCGGACAAGCTCGCTGACAACATCTCGGACGCGATTCTCGACGCATTGCTGGCGCAAGACCCGCGCTCGCGGGTGGCCTGCGAGACGCTGATCAAAACCGGGCTGGTGGTCATCGCCGGTGAGATCACCACTCAGGCGCAGGTCGATTACACCCAGGTGGTGCGTGACACTATTTGTGAGATTGGCTACAACAATGCCGCGATTGGCTTTGATGGTCACTCGTGCGCGGTGTTGATCGCGCTCGATAAGCAATCGCCGGACATCGCCCAGGGCGTTGATGAAGGAAGAGGGATTGATCTTGATCAGGGCGCAGGCGATCAGGGGATGATGTACGGCTATGCCACTGCGGAAACCGACACCCTGATGCCGATGCCGATCAAGCTGGCGCATCAGCTCACCCGCCGTCAGGCCGAGGTGCGCCAAAGTGGCGAGCTAAGCTGGCTGCGCCCCGATGTCAAATCACAGGTCTCGATTCGCTACCAAGATCAACAGCCAGTCGAGATCGATGCCGTGGTGCTCTCCACCCAGCATAGCGAGGACATCGGCTATGAGGAACTCAAAGAAGCGGTGATGGAAACCATCATCAAGCCAGTGATCCCACAAGATAAGCTGGCAAAAGATGCCAAGTTTTTCATCAATCCCACCGGGCGCTTTGTGATCGGCGGGCCAGTCGGTGATAGTGGACTGACCGGGCGCAAAATCATTGTCGATACCTATGGCGGGGTTGGTCGCCACGGCGGTGGTGCATTTTCTGGCAAAGACCCTTCCAAGGTTGACCGCTCAGCCGCCTATGCTGCCCGCTATGTGGCAAAAAATATCGTTGCCGCTGGACTTGCCACGCGCTGCGAGGTGCAGCTCGCCTATGCCATTGGCATTGCCGAGCCAGTGTCGGTGTATGTTGAGACCTTTGGCACTGCCACCATCGATGAGGCACGGATTGAGCAGTTGGTGCGCCAGCATTTTGATCTGCGCCCCAAGGGCATTATTCAGATGCTGGATCTGTTGCGTCCGATTTATCGGATCACCGCAGCCAATGGCCATTTTGGTCGCACCGAGCCAAGTTTTACCTGGGAGCGCACCGACAAAGCCGAGGCATTGCGCGCCGCTGCCAGCTAAAGGTTAAGCTACGGACTTGCTGAGTCTATTTGCGTTCAAATAGACTCGCAAGTCCGTCCGAATCCTCATTTAAATCATCATTGTTATTATTAAAATCACCATCCTCGTTTTCTAGTTGGTGAATCAGTGCCTCGGCATCGTCCAATAAGCTAATATCTGGCATTTCGGTATCCATCATCAGCTCTTCATCGCTCTGTTGTTCATCATCCTCATCGCTGGCCAGTGGCTGCGGCGCTGGCGCGGCGGCAAATTCACCGCGATAGTCATCTAACAACTGACTGAGTGTGGTGACGGTGTGATCGGTGGCGACATCGGGTGCTAAATCGCTCCATGGAATCAAAGTGGTCGCCAATTCAGGCGGCAAATCCTGAAACGCCAATCCCTCACGATTGAGATACAGTGCTGTCATTGCAGTATAAAACGCCTGCTCTCGGCTGAGATAGCCATCAACCCGCTGATTGAGCTTATCCCCACTGAGTTGCAAGGCTTGCTCAAACAACTGCATGAGCTGTTGGCGACGGCTGGCTGGCGCGGCAGTCGGAGGCGGCGCTTTGGCGCGCTCACTTTTTGTCGCCGCCCACTGCTGACGGCGCATTAAAAAAAACACCACGCCAGCAATCAGCGCAAATTCAAGCGCGAGAATCCAGCCTGCGAGTTCTACTGTGCTCATTGGAGCGAGTCATGGATGGCGAAGGCGTTGATCAAATCGTGCGCTCAACGGCGTTTATATACTGCACCAAATCAAGGACATGTTCAGCATGCCCCTTGGGTTTGGCATCATAGAGTGCATAACGGATGTGACCGCTGCGGTCGATGATGAAACTTGAGCGCAGCACACTGATGTGCGGAATGCCGTTGATTTTTTTTGTACATAAAACACCATAGGCATCGCAGATCTCACCATCGATGTCAGCAAGCAGCCGGATGGTCAGCCCGTGTTTGTCACGAAATTTGCCATGATCGGCGCAGGTATCGCGGCTAATCGCAATGACCTCGGTCTGTTCTGCCTCAAATTCTGTTTGCAAATCGGTGAAAGCCAGCGCTGTTAAGGTGCAGCCTGGAGTATCGCTTCGTGGATAAAAGCATAACACTATGTTACCCTGACCAAATAAATCCTCGCTGCGTACTGGCTTCATATCTGCATCAGGAAGTACAAAATCCGGAGCTTTGTCACCGGGCTGCAATATCACAAAACGATCCTCAATCTAAAATAAACGCGGGAGGGAATCATAGCATTTGTTCCCACAAAGCGACAGCAAGAGCGAAATATCAACCCGCGCAGCGGGATGATGCGGGGCTGATTGACCGTCAATCGTCCCAAAAGATGGCATCATGGTCATCAAGCGGTGGATTGCCGTCATAAATCTGGTGACGGCGGCGCTGGAGATAGGCATCGCGCACAAAACTATAGCGATCAATCGCCGCTCCTTCCATGATCTCAGTGGCGATCAACAGCCCGGCGCGTCTGTCAACGATACGCAGCCCAAACAAGCTCCAGTAAATCTCATCGCGCTGTGCCGAAAAGAAGGGATCAAGAAACATATCGCCCGTCAGTCCCAGAGTATCGCGCATGGTGCTCGGTCCAATCAGCGGCAGGACAATATAAGGTCCCTCGCTGACTCTCCAATAGCCTAGGGTCTGACCAAAGTCTTCTTTATAACTGGGCATTCCCATATTGGTGGCGACATCAAACAGGCCACCAATGCCAACGGTGCTATTGACAATCACCCGAGCAACATCATTGCCTGCGCGTGATAGCTTAAATTGCAACACATTGTTCGCTGCTGAGTTGACATCGGCAATATTGGCAAAAAAATTCGAGACCCCACGATTCACTGGCTCTGGAGTGATCGCCTGATAACCCTGCGCCAGCGGCCTGATAAACGCATTGTCAAGATCCTGATTAAACTGAAACATCACGCGGTTATAGCCCTGCCATGGATCACGCGCATCGCGGTATTCGTGTGGCACCGAGGTGCATCCGCTGATCGCCGCTAGAAAGAGAATGATCAGCCCCTGGCGCAGTTGACCCATAAAATCTACTCCTATTCTGCGATGGGCGGTTGCTGTTGTTGCGCCTGAACGGCGGTGATCGCCACGGTATTGACAATATCGGTGACAGTACAGCCGCGGCTGAGGTCATTCACCGGTTTATTAAGCCCCTGTAACACTGGACCAATTGCCACCGCGCCAGCACTGCGCTGCACCGCTTTATAGGTATTATTGCCGGTATTCAGATCAGGAAAAATAAACACCGTTGCCTTGCCTGCCACCTCGCTGTCCGGCATCTTCGAGCGCGCCACACTGGCATCCACCGCCGCATCATATTGAATCGGGCCGTCGAGCTTGAGCTCAGGCGCGCGCTGCCGAGCAATTTGCACCGCCTCGCGCACCCGTTCAACATCGGCACCAGTACCAGAAGTACCAGTGGAATAAGACAGCATCGCCACCCGTGGCTCGACTCCAAAAGCAGCGGCAGTGGTCGCTGAAGTGATGGCAATGTCGGCCAGTTGTTCAGCATTGGGATTGGGATTGACCGCGCAATCGCCATACACTAAAACTCGATCTGAAAGACACATAAAAAACACGCTAGAAACCAGTTTCACCCCAGGGCGGGTTTTAATGGTCTCCAGTGAAGGGCGAATTGTGTGCTGAGTGGTGTGGATTGCCCCAGACACCATGCCATCAGCATCACCGTTGTACACCATTAAAGTAGCAAAATAGCTGACATCCGCCAGCGCATCATAGGCCATCTGTGCCGAAATGCCTTTATGTTGGCGCAGATGGTGATACATTGCCGCATATTCATCGCGTTTGGGTGAAACAACAGGATCGATAATGGTGATCGGGTCTAATTGTAGTCCCAATTCGCCCGCCCGTCGCTGAATTTTGTCGGGATCGCCGAGCAAAATCAGATCGGCAACACCGCGTAAAATTAAAATTTCAGCCGCCCGCAGGACGCGCTCGTCGCTGCCTTCCGGCAACACAATGCGCTGGCGTTTGGATTTTGCCTGCTGAATCAGCTCATACTCAAACATCAACGGGGTCACCCGATGCGAAGAGTGCTTGGAAATGCGCTGTTTAAGGTCGGGAATATCGACATGGCGCTCAAATAAGCCTAGCGCATTGGCAATTTTGCGCTCATCGTCGGCTAAAATCGTTGATTCGATGCGATTGACCCGCAATGCAGTGGTGAAGGTGTCGGTAGGAACACTTAAAATCACCACCTTGCTACGCCGTAGTCCCTCAATCAAGCGCATGACATTGGGGGCTGGCTGTAGTCCACCTGTCAACAGCAAACCAGAGACCCGTGGAAAAGCGGTCGAAACATCAGCAGTCAAGGTGGCAAGAATAATATCGCTGCGATCTCCGGGGGCGATAATCAGACAACCATCCTCAACATAATTGAGAAAATCGGGAATCTCCATCGCCGCCACCTTGTAATTGGTGACCACTTGGCTGCCGCTGCCGCTATCGCCCTCACCAAAGAGCCAGGTCGCTTTGAGCTGCTTGGCAATCTCGCCCACTGTTGGCTGGGAGAGCGTTGTCGATTCGGGTAATAAATACACGGTTTCTGTGACTGGAATCACATCTCGAGCGCGGCGCTGCAACAGCTCAAGCTGATCAGGATTCACGCCATTGACCACGGTGGCGAGTAAGTCGCCGCCGCGATCAATCATGGATTCGTGGGCGAGTTGCAACGCATGTAAGGTTTCTTGTGGACTGCGCTTAAAGCCTTTGAGCACGGCAACGATGGTGCAACCCATGTTGTTAGCCAAGGCGACATTAAAATCAAACTCTAGCGAGGGCACCAATCCGTCAAAATCTGTCCCCGCTGCCAGAACCTGATCGCAGGCTTCTTCTAAAATTTTAAATTTATTTAAAATGAGTTTGAGCAGTTCATCATAATGCCCGGTGGCGACCAGCTCGCTGGCAAGCTGGGCGGTGCAGCCATAGAGCATCTCAGGCGGGAAAGGCAGATTGTAGCGGGTGCGAATCAGGGTGGTGAGCTGATCCTCTTCGACAGTTTGACTCACGATGGGGCGAAAAAAGCCAACGCGACGATGGACTGCGCACAGCAGATCCATAAATCCTAGCACCACCACCGATTTTCCTGAGCCAGATCCAGCTCCGGCGATATAGAGATTTTGCATTAAAGAGTGCCTGCTCGATGAAATAAAAATGCCGGTCTTTCCCGGCTGTCAGCGCTTACCAGCGCATCCAAACATCAAAGCGTATTCAACCGCCTAGCCACGCTCAAGCACCACACGCAGGTCGATCACGGCGGCATTGGCGCGCGAGATGAACGAAGCCAACACCAGTGAATGGTTAGCAAGCAGACCAAAGCCATGCCCGTTGAGTACCACGGGGCTGCGTTTGAACGCACTTGCTCCGCGCAGATCACGAATAATCTGCTGCATGGAGACGGTCGCATTTTTGGTCTCGATGACATCGGCAAAGTCAATCGCCAATGCTTCCATCATGTGCAACAGTGCCCACATATAGCCGCGAGCTTGAAAGAAGCGATCATCGATCTCATTCCACGGAGTGCGCTCTAAGTTTTGCGCCTCATTGCTATTGATCATCTCGATCAGCCCTTCATCAGCAACGCTGGCACTGAGCAATTGGGCATAGCTGCCCAAACGCTTCTCAACCACTTGCAGATAGTAGCGTAGGTTATCAGCACGGGCAAAGAAACGGGCGGTTTGATCCTCCCCACCGACCAATGCCCCCAGAAACTCTTCTAATGCGGCAATCCCGCGCCGATACTCGCCTTCCGTTGAGGGCAGAATCCAGGATCTGGAATTGAAGCTAAATTGCGAATCAGCGCGATAAAGGAGCGGATTTTCAATCGACTGCGACTGCGAGCGGCTGAAATCATTCCGCAACGAACGGGCTGAATCACGCAATTCAGTCAACGCTCCGGTTTCCCAGTTGGGCATGTTGTCCATAAAGATACTGGGCGGGGTGACATCGTTGTTTAGATAGCCACCAGGTTTGCCCAGCAAGGTTTCAGCAATGCCGATGACGGTGGAGATCGTGACCGCACCCTTGGGCAGCGGACCTTCCTCAATTCCAGTACGCTCACGCGCCCGCGCCTCGACATCAAATTGCGGGGGTTGCATCGACCAGTAGAACACCAATCCAATTTGGACGACGACAATGAATGCGATGACACCCAGGATGATCTTCCCAACGGGTTTTTGTTCGTCATCTTCAAATGCTGCGGTTGGTTCGTTCAAGGTTTCGTTCATAGAGTCAACTCCTAAATATTTGTTCAAGTCAATGGACACCAAGTAGCGAAAATTCGCTGCTAAAGCCACGCTATAGGATGCCACAATCAGGGCAACATCCCAACTATTGATCGCACTTGCATGTCGATGCAAGGCTGGCTATAGTAAGCCGTTAATCTCTTTTTTTCTGCGCTGCGTGCGGAGGATCGCTTCCTGTGAAAACGGATATTCATCCTGCTTATCAAGATGTTAAAGTCGTCTGTAGCTGTGGTCACTCATTCTCGACCCGCTCAACACTCAACAAAGAACTGCACATTGAGGTGTGCTCGGCCTGCCATCCATTCTACACTGGCAAGCAAAAAATTCTCGACACTGGTGGGCGAGTGGATAAATTCCGCCGCAAATATGCCCGCTAGACTGCAAATTGTGCGATCATAGCCTGAATTAGCCTTGTCGGGAGACCCAAAACGATGGCGAATGATCCCACTGTCACCATCATCAACAACGCCAATGGCAGCCGCCATGAGTATCCACTCAAGTTCGGCTCGCTAGGCCCGGGCGCGATTGATATCTCGTCATTGTATCGCGAGTCGGGGGTATTTACCTATGACCCGGGCTTTATGGCAACAGCAAGCTGCCATAGCGCGATCACTTTTATTGATGGCGATCAAGGCGTGTTGCTCTATCGCGGCTACCCGATTGAGCAACTCGCCGCCCGTGCCAGCTTTCTTGAGGTCGCTTATCTGCTCTATTACGGCGAGCTGCCCGATGAAAAGCAGCTTGGCGAGTTCGAGCAGATCATCATGCGCCACACCATGATCAATGAAAATCTCAAAGATTTTCTTGACGGCTTTCATTATGACGCGCATCCGATGGCAATTCTCTGCGGTGTGGTTGGCTCGCTATCGGCGTTTTACCATGACTCGATTGATGTCAACAACCCGCGCTATCGCGAAGTCTCGGCTCATCGGCTGATTGCCAAACTGCCGACCATTGCCGCCGCTTCGTACAAGCATTACATCGGCGAACCGTTCATGTATCCGCGCAACGATCTTCGTTACTGCGCTAATTTTCTCTACATGATGTTCGCCACCCCCTGTGCTGACTACGAGCCGTCGCTGATTGCCGAGAAGGCACTCAATCTGCTATTCATTCTCCATGCTGATCATGAGCAAAATGCCAGCACCTCGACCGTGCGCCTCGCCGGTAGCTCAGGGGCCAATCCCTTTGCCTGTATTGCTGCTGGCATTGCCTCATTATGGGGACCAGCACACGGCGGAGCCAATGAGGCGGTGCTGGACATGCTCACCGAGATCGGGCATGTCGATAATGTTCCCAAATTTATCGCCCGCGCCAAGGACAAAGATGATTCATTCCGGCTGATGGGTTTTGGGCATCGGGTGTATAAAAACTACGATCCACGAGCCAAGATCATCCGCGAGGTGTGTCATCAGGTGCTTGCTGAGCTTGCCGATAATAAAAATCCACTGTTTGATTTAGCACTGGAGCTTGAGCGCATCGCGCTCGAAGATGAGTATTTTGTCGAACGCAAGCTCTATCCCAATGTTGATTTTTATTCAGGGATCATCTATCAGGCACTGGGCATTCCACGCAGTATGTTTACAGTGATGTTTGCCCTTGCTCGCACCGTGGGCTGGGTCTCGCACTGGACTGAGATGATGAGCGATTCCGCCCTGCGCATCGGTCGCCCGCGCCAGATTTACCACGGATCACCGCCGCGTGATTATGTCCCGATCTCTAAGCGTTGATCTAATTTAGTCAACGCGCAGATGCTGGATATATTTTGGGGTGTCCGCCATCTCAAGTCGTAATGTCTTGCCTACAACAATCACCGGTTGATCTTGATCACGCAGCCGCAAGCTGCAACGCATCTGACCACGGCTATCCAGCGGTAGCGGGATCATATCGCGATAAGTGTAGATATTGTCATCAATATCGCCGCCTAAGCAGCACACCGCGCCCCGAGGCAGCGGACTGAGTGCCTCGGCTTCCGTCATCGTCAACTCACCCGCCTGCCACCACAGCGTCTGCTCACGCGAGCCAGTCATGGTACGCACGATATAAGCACGCGAAAACACCAGACCAAACCGCCCTTGGTCAAGACGCATCTCAGCGATCTCACTATCAGCTAAACGAATGCTACTACTGTCCATTTTTAACGCCTGTTTTTTGCTCCGAAATTTTGTACTCAAAAGTGCTCACCAGGCAGTGGATAACCTATCTACAATTAGAGATTATGATAAAGCCCAAAGATAAAATCAAGAACAGTTTTTTGCTCTGATTAAGTGCTGCGCATGGTAGCCTATAGCTATTCGCTCTGTTGTCCAGACATTCAATCGTCGGGGCGGTTTGCGAATTGCCCGACTGCTGCTGGTTCCTCGTTCCAATAAATTTATTCAAATGGCTATAATGGCACAGCGCGAAGATTTAGGATTCCGTGTAATGACCAAAACTTCCAAGCGATCACCGAGCTTTTCCCCGTCTGTGACCAGCGAGGAGATCTACAGCGCACCGGCCCTTTTGCGAGACACCGCCGCGACTGATCACGATGAGGTGACAGTGACCACCCTGCGGCGCAAGCCCAAAGTGTACCTCACCGCGCCATCAACGGTGGCGCAGGTCGATCTGCCGCGTTTTATGGGGCGCTGGTATGAGATCGCCCGTCTGCCCTATTTTACCCAGCGGCGTTGTGTCGGCAATGTGAGTGCTGACTATCGGCTGGCAGCCAATGGCGATGTGCATGTCACCAATCGCTGTCGTCATGCCGATGGGCGGTATGGCGAGGCAAAAGGGCTGGCGCGGGTGGTGGATACGGTTAGCAATGCGCGGCTACAAATCAGCTTTCGGATGCTTTACGGTGTTCATGTGTTTTGGGATGATTATTGGATTATCGGTCTGGGCAGCGACTATGAATATGCACTGATCGGCCAGCCCACCCGCCGTCGTGGCTGGATTATCGCCCGCGAGCCGCAGCCAGCGGCGGATGATCTGGCGCAGTGGCGCGATGAATTTAATCACAAAGGTTTTTCTGCCAAGGATTTGATCTGGACACGCCAAGATGCGGCAACGACACCCCAGATTTGAGGACATAAAATGCGTCTGATCCGCAATGGCTACAACCTAAAATATGCAAAGCGTGGCTGTGTTGCCACCATTGGCAACTTTGATGGCGTGCATCTGGGGCATCGTGCAGTGTTGCAGCGACTCAAAGCCCAGGGAGCAGCCCTAGGACTGCCAACCACGGTGATCATCTTTGAGCCGCAACCTCTGGAATTTTTTCAGCAAGCAACCGCACCGCCGCGGCTGATGCGACTGCGCGAAAAATTAACCGCCTTGGCGCAGGAGCAAATTGATCAGGTGCTGCTACTACGCTTTGATTCGACATTGGCGGCAATGCGCGCCCGTCCTTTCATCCAACAACTGCTCGTCGATGGTCTCGGCGTGCGCTTTTTGTTGATTGGCGATGATTTTCGCTTTGGTGATCAACGCGAAGGCGATTTTAAATTACTTACAGCGATGGGGCGTGAACATAATTTTGTGGTTGCCAATCTCGCGGGGATTCGCTTAGGGCAGGAGCGCATCAGTAGCACCCGGGTGCGTGAAGCACTAGCGCGAGGCGATTTGGAGCAGGCGCGTCATCTGCTGGGGAGACCCTATACGATGAGTGGGCGGGTGGTCTACGGCGATCAACGCGGGCGCACCATCGGCTTTCCGACTGCCAATCTGTGGCTACATCGGCGTGTCAGTCCGCTGCACGGGGTGTTTGCGGTTCGAGTTCATGGAGTTGATGACCAGCCCTGGCCCGGGGTTGCCAACATTGGCACCCGCCCGACGGTGGGCGGTGATGCTAAGGAGCGACTGGAAGTGCATCTGTTCGATTGTCAGCGCACACTTTACGGAAAAAAACTGGAGGTCGAAATGCTGCTAAAACTGCGTGATGAACAGCATTTCGTCTCCTTTGAGGCACTGAAAGAGCAGATTGTGCGCGATGCCCAGGCAGCGCGTGATTATCTATTTGGCACTAAAAGCGACCTTTGCGTCCCGCCACCCGCAGCCGCAACGCATTGAGCCGAATAAAGCCAGTGGCATCCGCCTGATCATAGGCTCCAGCATCGTCTTCAAAAGTGGCAATGCGGCTATCAAACAGGCTATCGGTCGCCGATTGCCGCCCGACCACCATGACATTGCCTTTGTAGAGCTTGAGCCGCACCTCGCCATTGACCACGCTTTGAGTTTGATCAATCGCCGCTTGCAACATGGTGCGCTCGGGGCTAAACCAATAGCCGTTATACACCAAACTGGCATAGCGCGGCATCAGCTCGTCTTTTAGGTGCGCCGCCTCGCGGTCTAGGGTGAGTGATTCCATCGCCCGATGTGCTTTGAGCAAAATCGTCCCGCCTGGGGTTTCATAGCAGCCGCGTGATTTCATCCCCACCGAGCGATTTTCGACAATATCAGCCCGTCCGATGCCATGCGCCCCGCCGATACGATTGAGCTCTGTCAACAGCTCTGCGGGTGTCAATGGTTGATCGTCGATAGCCACCGCGTCACCATGAGCAAAGCGCACCGTGATCACCTGCGGCGTGTCGGGAGCCTGTTCTGGAGCCACCGTCCAACGCCACATATTCGCGCTTGGCTCGGTCCACGGGTCTTCGAGCTCATCGCCTTCGTAAGAGATATGCAGCAGATTGGCATCCATTGAATAGGGCGACTTGCCGCCCTCGCGCTGCATTTCTACTGGAATATCATGGGTTTTGGCATAGTCAAGCAGCTTCTCGCGGGAGAGCAAATCCCACTCCCGCCACGGCGCGATGATGCGCACATCGGGTTTGAGCGCGTAGGCACCCAGCTCAAAACGCACCTGATCGTTGCCTTTACCAGTCGCACCGTGGGCAATGGCATCAGCGCCGGTGGCGTTGGCGATTTCCACTAAGCGTTTAGAAATCAACGGGCGGGCAATTGAGGTGCCAAGCAGATACTCGCCCTCATAGAGCGCGTTGGCGCGAAACATCGGATAGACGAAATCGCGGACAAACTCCTCGCGCAGATCATCGATAAAAATCTCGCGCACTCCCGCCGCCATCGCCTTAGTACGCGCTGGCTCAAGCTCCTCGCCCTGGCCGATGTCGGCGGTGAAGGTCACCACTTCACAGCCATACTCCTCTTGCAGCCACTTGAGAATGACTGAGGTATCCAGCCCCCCTGAGTACGCCAACACCACTTTGTTGACATTCGTTTGCGCCATTAAAATACTCCAAATGTTTAAGTTTAACCCAGCCTCGGTGGGTTGGACAATGTGAAGGGATTGGTATTATCTCGTGTTCTCTGTGTTAATGTTCTGTTGATGAAACATGCGCGTTCCCACCCCACATCCGCAGTGCATTGGGCAGATCCATGCTATCGAGATCGTGCGCGTTTTTGCCTGCTTGCTGCATGTTGGTGAGTAGCCGCTCAATTTGCTGTTCGGCAAGCGCCCAGTCTTCGTCACTGGCACCCGGGGCAAAGCCTCGGCGCTCCGCTAGATAATAGGCAGCGACGGCAATCATCTCGTGTCGTTGTTCTTGCGTGAGCATCGACCGATCACACCTCTAAAATATACGCCATCGTTTTATAAAAAAATTCCATCCACTGATCGGCATCGCGAAAGGTGACATATTGCGGACGACCGCTGTGACCATCGCGGGTGGAGGTATAGAGCAGGGTCTCCTCGGCACCGACCTCAATCGAAAACACCCGCGAGCCGTTGGGAATGTGAAATTTGATGCCGTAATAATGCGGCGCGGTGCCGAGAAATTGCTGCACCAGCCCCAGCAGTCGATCATTGCGGCGATCAAAATCGGTCGGCCAAATCTGTTTGAGTAGCTCGACTTTCACCGGCTGGTCTTTGATCTCCTCAAATGCAGCCAACAGCGGCAGTGCTGCCTGCGCCCGCTTGAGATCAAGAGCACGGCGTAATTGTTGCTCGGCAGTTTGCGGATCGTTTCCCGTATTGAGCTTGGCACGGATTTTACTAAGCGTCGCATTCATAATGTGGTCTCAAATGATAATTTAGTGGTGGAATTATATCGCGAATGGCTCAGACCCCAGCACAACATCTTCCTCAATCCGTTCCAGACGAATCGGCTGGATCGGTGCGGTGCATGTGGGCGGCGAGATCAGGCGCACTGGCAGATAATTTGGGGTGTAGCCGTGGGCTTGGCTGTCCTGGGTTGTGCCTTCGAGCAACACCGCCAGGGTGCGCCCAAGATAACGCTGCCACACTGCCTGACGGTGAATCGCAGCCCGTTGATGAAGCGCATGGCTGCGCTGTTTTTGTATCGCTGGGGCGACCTGATCAGACAACTGGGCAGCGGCTGTTCCCGGGCGCGGGGAATAGACAAAAATATGAATGTCGCCGAAGCCCACCGTGTCCACGATATCGAGGGTTTGTTGCCATTCAGCCTCCGTCTCGCCTGGAAAACCGACAATCAGATCGGTGGTGACATTAAAATCAGCAATCTGCGCCCGCGCCTGATCGACCAGTGCGCAAAATTCAGCAGTTTTGCAGCGCCGCCCCATGCGCCGCAACACCGCATCAGACCCACTTTGCAGCGGCAGATGCAGATGCGGGGCAAGCCGCGGATTGGCAAACAGTGCCCAAAAATCATCACCAAGATCCCACGGCTCCACCGAGCCAAGCCGCAGCCGAGGCACATCGGTCGCGGTTAAAATCTGCGCGATTAACTGCGTCAGATCAAGCCCTAAGTCCACACCATAGCCACTGAGCTGCACTCCGCTTAGCACGATTTCTTGTACACCTTGATCGACGCGGTGATTGATCTGGTTGATAATGGCAGCAAGCGGACGGCTGCGCTCGGCACCACGGGCAATGGTGGTAAAACAAAATGTACATTGATAGCGGCAGCCATCCTGAATTTTAATAAACGCCCGTTGCCGTGAGGTAGGATAAAGTAATTGGCGCGTCACCTGCGCATCAGTTTCAGGCTGCCCAAAGTGCTCACAGACCACATCCACCAAACGCTCTTTGTCCTGATTGAGCACCAAGAGATCAACCGCAGGCAGGGCAGCGTTCGCCTCGGGGGCGCTGGCGCATCCGGTGACCACAAGCTGGGCATGGGGATTGTGACGCTGCAAGCGCCGCAGCCGCTGACGCGATTTGCGCACCGCTTCAGTGGTCACCGCGCAGGTGTTGATCACCAATAGATCAGCCGGATCATCCGCCCCACTGATGGCAAAGCCACGGGCGCGAAATTGCTCCGCCCAGGTCTCAAGTTCTGCCTCGTTGAGACGACAACCGAGTGTTTCGAGTCGAACGCGCCTCATGATTCCACTATTGCATCGAGCTTTTTTATGACTAAACCCCGCGACATTTTAATTACCAGTGCTTTACCTTATGCCAATGGGCCGATTCATATCGGCCATTTGGTGGAATATATTCAAACTGACATCTGGGCGCGGTTCCAGAAGATGCGCGGCCATGCCTGTTGGTATGTGTGCGCTGATGATGCCCACGGCACCCCGATTATGCTCAAAGCCCGCGCCGAGGGCATCAGCCCCGAGGCGTTGATTGACCAGGTCGCAGCCGAGCATCAGGCAGATTTTGCTGCTTTTCGCATCGGTTTTGACCACTATCATTCCACCCATTCGGAAGAAAACCGCGCCTTTGCCAATCTGATTTACACCAAAAATCGCGATCAGGGGCATATCGTCCAGCGGCGCATTGAGCAGGCGTATGATCCAGTCGAGCAGATGTTTTTGCCCGACCGTTTTATCAAGGGCAATTGTCCGCAGTGTGGCGCGGCAGATCAATACGGCGACAACTGCGAGGCGTGCGGGGCGAGTTACTCACCGGCTGAGCTACACAACCCGCGTTCGGCGATCTCGGGCGCGGTGCCTGAGCTGCGCGAATCGGAGCATTTCTTTTTCAAACTCGCTGATTTCGAGCCATTGCTCAAGCAGTGGACGCGCAGTGGCAGCTTGCAGGCACAGGTCGCCAATAAGCTCGATGAGTGGTTTGATGCTGGGCTGCAAGAATGGGACATCTCACGCGACGCGCCCTATTTTGGCTTTGAGATTCCCGACCAGCCCGACAAATTTTTCTATGTCTGGCTCGATGCCCCGATTGGCTACATGGCCAGTTTCCAGGCGTTGTGTCAGCGCACCCCCGGGCTGGAGTTTGAGCGTTTTTGGGCGGCGGATTCAACCGCTGAAGTCTATCATTTCATCGGCAAGGACATTGTCTATTTTCACACCCTGTTTTGGCCAGCGATGCTGCATGGCGCGGGTTTTCGGATGCCGAGTGCGGTGTTTGCCCACGGCTTTTTGACCGTCGATGGTCAGAAAATGTCCAAATCACGCGGCACCTTTATCAAGGCCCGTACCTATCTGGAGCATTTGGATCCTGAGTATCTGCGCTATTATTTCGCCGCCAAACTGGGCGCGGGCGTGGATGACATTGACCTTAACCTTGAGGACTTTCAGGCACGGGTCAATGCCGATCTGGTCGGCAAGCTGGTCAATCTTGCCAGTCGCACCGCCTCGTTTATCAGCAAGCGGTTTGATGGTATGCTGAGTGCTGAGTTGCCAGAGTCGGCGTTATTTGCCGAATTTGTCGCCGCTGGCGAGTCGATTGCTGTTGCCTATGAGCAACGCGAATTTGGCCGTGCGATGCGCGAGGTCATGGCGCTGGCGGATCG
>SKYD01000061.1 GCA_007128075.1 Thiorhodovibrio sp. | reverse complement strand
GTTTGCACGAGGCAGTCACTCGGCTTCATGCCCAAGGATTGGCGCAAGCGCCGGGCTATTGTTCGGAGGTGAATTTGCGCCTTGCCCCGTGGCTGAGGGCAGTGGCAGCACCGCTCACCGCTGGGCTGGTGTTGATCATCGACTACGGCTATCCTCAAGATGAGTATTATCACCCGGCGCGTGATCAGGGCACCTTGCTGTGTTATTATCGCCACCAGGCGCTGGCGGATCCTTATCAGCGTCTGGGGCTGCAAGACATCACCGCCCATGTCGATTTTACCGCGCTTGCCGAGGCGGGTTTGGCTGCCGGGCTGGCGCTGGCAGGTTTTACCACTCAAGCACATTTTTTATTGGGCTGTGGAGTGGATGAGCTGATGACCGCTGCCGCTGAAAAACTCCCACCTGCTGATTTTGCCGCGCTGGCGGCTGGTGCCAAGCAATTGCTGTTGCCCTCGCAGATGGGCGAGCGGTTTCGGGTGTTGGGACTGAGTGCCGGGCAGCAAAAGCCGTGGCGCGGCTTTGCCCTGCGTGATTTGAGTGCGCGGTTGTAAAAAACAACAGCGGTAAATTAACAAAACATTCGCTTTTTTCAGATAATCGGCTATACTTTAGCCTAACATTGGGAGGCAGAGGTTAAAAAACTCTTTCATCTATTAGGTTTAGCTGCTTTGATTAAAGCAAATTCTATATTGAGATTATAAACTGACCCGACCTTGAAAAGTGGCGCATCTATGTTTAGTTTTGGTCGAAAAAAGCATGCCCTGTTGGGTATAGACATCAGCTCGACAGCGATTAAGCTGGTGGAGTTGACCCGCACTGGCAGCTATTCAGCAGGGCAATATCGGGTTCAGGCCTTTGCCCATGAGCCATTGCCTGCGGGTGCTGTGGTCGATAAAAAATTCACTGATCTTGAGGCAATCGGCAACACCATTCTCAAGGCAGTGCGCCGCTCAGGTTCCAAAGCCAAGCACGCTGCAGTTGCGGTTTCGGCACCTGCGGTGATCACGCGCAACATCACTGTTCCCGCCGGGCTGTCTGATGCTGAGATCGAGGCACAGATTCAGCTCGATGCCGATCAACACATCCCCTATCCGCTCGAAGAGGTCAACATGGACTTTGCCATCGTTGGCCCTTCTGCGACGGCTAATGATCTGGTTGAGGTGCTATTGGCGGCATCAAGGCGCGAGAATGTCGATGATCGGGTGGCAGTGCTGGAGGCGGCGGGCTTAACCCCAGAGATTGTTGACATCGAAACCCATGCCATGGAGGGGGCCTGCGCGTTGCAACTGCGTCAGATTGACGACAGTTTGGCGGCAAAAACCGTGGCAGCGGCTGATGTCGGGGCTACAGCGACCAGTCTGCATGTACTCCATGATCAAAAAATTGTCTACACCCGTGAGCAAAATTTTGGCGGCAATCAGTTATTAAATGAGATTCAGCGCCGCTATGACATGAGCCCTGAAGATGCTTTGCTGGGGCTGGCGCAGTTGAATAACAGCAGCGAACAGAATGCACCCAGTCTGCAAAAAACCATCAAGCTCCCCGAAAATGCACACACTGAAATCATCGGCCCATTTCAGGAGGCACTGGCACAGCAAATCAGCCGCGCCTTACAGTTTTTTTATTCTGCCAGTAGCTATGGGCGCATTGATAAGCTGATTTTGTGTGGCGGAGCGGCGAGCATTGCCGGCATTGATGGCTTGATTACCCAGCGGCTGGGGTTTCCAGTGTCGGTTGCCAATCCATTCACTGAGATGGTGGTGGGAACCCACATTGATGAGACGCGGCTCAAGCGGGTGGCACCTTCGATGATGCTTGCCGTCGGTCTTGCGCTGCGGGGGGTTGACTAATGGTAAAAATCAATTTATTGCCGTGGCGCGATGCTGAGCGACAACGGCGCCAGCGTGAATTTATCACCATTGTTGCGCTTGCCATCGGGCTGGTGCTTGCTGGCGGTTATTTGGTGAAAACTCAATATGATCAGGCGATTGCCCACCAAAATTCACGCAACAATCTTCTCTCCCAGAAAATCCGCGAGCTTGATAGGGTCATTGCTGAGATTCGCAAGCTAGAGGATATGAAGGCTGATCTGGAGGCGCGGATCAAGATCATCCAGAACCTTCAGGAAAGTCGCCCCGAAATCGTGCATTTGTTTGATCAAATTGTAAACACTGTCCCCGAGGGGGTGTTTATCAACCGCATTGATCATTCGGGACGCAATGTCCAGGTATTTGGTCGCGCCCAATCCAATGCGCGGGTCTCGGCGTTTATGCGCAATATCGAGAGCGCGGATTGGGTCACCAATCCCAGTTTGGTGCTCATTGAAAATCGCGAACAGACGGGCACGGGGCTGAGTCATTTTCAGTTGCGGTTTAGCCAACACCGCCAGCGTGCCAATTAGCCTTACCTGTCGCATCATCATTAGACGAGCAGCTTATGGATCTTAACCAACTCAACGAGCTTGATTTTAACAACATAGGGAGTTGGCCCCCGGCGTTTAAAGCTGGGCTTATACTGATTCTCTGTGTTGCGGTCGGCTATGGCTGGTATCACTTCAGCACCCAAGATCAAATCCAACAGCTTGAGCAAGTCCAAAACCGCGAGAGCCAATTGCGCCGCGAGTTTGAACAAAAGCAAGAGCGTGCTGCCAATCTGGACAACTACAAACGCCAGATTGAGGAAATGGAGGAAAGTTTTGGTGCGCTGCTCAAGCGACTTCCTGACCGCAGCGAGATTGACTCACTGCTGATTGAGGTTTCACAAGCCGGGTTGGCAGTGGGGCTGGAGTTTGAATTATTTCAGCCGAGAAACGAGGTGACACGCGATTTTTACACCGAGCTGCCGATCAATGTCCGCGTCACTGGCCAATACCATCAATTTGGTGAATTTGTCAGCGGTCTGGCGGCTCTGCCGCGCATTGTCACGGTTCACGATATTAAAATTGACCCGCGCAGCGGTGAGCCAGGTCAGCCGGGCGTGCGTTTGGTGATGAATGCAATTGTTAAAACCTATCGCTACCTAGAAGGGGGGGCAAGATAATGCGTACCTCCCCCGCGCTTGGCTTGATGCTCGTTGGTGTACTGATACTGCCCGGACTTGTTGGCTGCGGTGGTGGTGCGAACTTACCCGAACTTCAGGCATATATCGATGAGGTGATGCGCCGCCCAGCACCACCAATTGAGCCAATCCCACAAATCAGACAAATCGAGAATTTTATTTATATCGGCCGTGATCGGCGTGATCCCTTCGTGATGGATCAGCAAAGTGTTGATGCAATCATAGCAGATCGTGAAGATGGCGGAATTGCCCCCGATCTCACGCGCCCCCGCGAAGTTTTAGAAAATTATGATCTGGATTCGCTGCGGATGATGGGCACCATTGAATTAGAATTAGACGATGCGCGCTGGGCTTTAATTCGATCACCAGACCGTGTTTTACATCGGGTCACAACCGGTAATTATTTGGGTCGCGATCATGGGCGGATCATCTTTGTTGGCAATCAGGGCATTGAACTCATTGAGATTATCAATACCGGTGACGGCGTGTGGCAAGAACGCGATGCCTCAATTGCGCTCAAACAATAATCAGAGGAATGTATTATGATCACGCTTCAACACCCATCAAAGTCACTGATGTATCCGCTGCTGCTGGCACTGCTGGCATTCGCACTTCCCATCCAGGCGCAGGCGCGTTCAACGCTGGAAGACATCCGCTTTGCCGATTTGTCCGGCGATGAGGTCGAGATTGATCTGCTGTTTTCTGGTGCGCCACCCGAGGCATCAGATTTCTCAACCGATAACCCAGCGCGGATTGCGATTGATTTACCCAACACCGTCTCGCGCTTAGATTGGCGTGAGCGCTCGATAGGCTTGGGTTTTGCGCACAGCCTGACCACCATACAAGCCAGCGGCCGCACCCGGGTGGTCATCAATCTCAATCGGGCGGTGCCCTATGAGATTCGTCAGGGGGAGCAGAGCCTCACGGTGGTGATCAACCCCGCCCCACCAGCGGTGGTTAACGAAGAACCCAGCGCGGCAGAACAAGAACGCCTTGCCCGCGAAGAGGCGGTGATTGGTGAGCGCGATGAGATCGGCGCCATTCGCACGACCAGATTTCGGCCACCATCGACAGGGACGCGCTCAGTATTAAGTGACATTGATTTTCGGCGCGGAATCGATGGCACTGGTCGGGTGAAAATTCGGCTGCCGAGTGCGCAAACTGCGGTGACAGTCAGCCGGCGCGCGGGCGATGTATTGGTCAACATCCCCAACACCCAACTGCCGCAGCGGCTGTTTCGTCGTCTTGATGTGGTTGATTTTGGCACCCCAGTCTCAACCATCGAGTCACGGCCAGAGGGCGAGGACATCCAAATCAAGGTCCAAACCACCGAAGGCGACTACGATTATCTCGCCTACCAAACTGATAATTTATACACGCTTGAATTTCGTTCCCTCACTCCTGCTGAACGCGAGCAGCTTGAGCGCGAGCGGGTGGTGTTTGAAGGCGATCGGCTGACGCTGAATTTTCAGGACATTGAGGTGCGAGCGGTTTTGCAATTGCTGGCAGATTTTACGGACATGAACCTAGTCACCAGCGACAGCGTGCGCGGCAACATCACCCTACGACTGCGCAATGTCCCCTGGGATCAGGCACTCGATATCGTGCTCAAAACCAAGGATTTAGGGATGCGGCGGACTGGCAATGTCATGATGATCGCGCCTGCACAAGAGATTCACGACCGTGAACAGCGTGAGCTTTTAGCGACTCAAACCCGCGAAGAATTGGCACCG
>SKYD01000171.1 GCA_007128075.1 Thiorhodovibrio sp. | reverse complement strand
TGGCGGCCATAGAACGCTGGAACCACCTGATTCCATCCCGAACTCAGAAGTGAAACAGCGTATCGCCGATGATAGTCTGGGGCTTCCCCACGCGAAAGTAGGTCACCGCCAGGGTTTAATTCAAAAACCCCATGAGCAGCAATGTTCATGGGTTTTTTTTTGGCTTCGCGTTCAGCAATATCACTGAACGCGGCTTGGGGTCTAGCTGGCGTGAGCAGCAATAAGGCCGATTTCGACCATTTTCGGCAACAGAATGCGCTCCTCGCGTTCGATACGATAGGTCAACATGTCAAAAATCTCATGGCTTTCTTCAAGAAATTCTGCCGTGAAATTAAAATCGCAATTTTTTAGCCACTTGCGATGGTATTCCTCAAAAGTACGGCGTAACGGCTTCTCGCCGCTAATAAAACCCCAAGCAATCGACTTCACTCTAGGGTCTTCGTGAATCAAAAGACTGGGATAGAGATCACGATCTTCCTCGGCAAGATGCGCCTTCACCTTGCGTGCCAACTCGCACATCAGTTCATACGCTGTTTTGGCATTCGGGCGAATTTTAAGCTGTTCAGGAGTCATCAACAGCCGCAAATCCTCAATCATCCGCTTTAATTCTTCGTGATTTTCTTGGTAGCCAGATAGCGTCAACATGAGAGCCTCCTATGAAGGTGGTAATGTGGTGTTCAACTTTATATGAGTCATTTTAGTTGGGCAAGTGGCAGTTGTCAAATAAGTATTTAATTATATTAAAGTTTTTAGACATCTTCGGAAGCTGCTGCATAGATGCCGCTGGCGTTACGGAAATAACTTTTATAGTCAAGTCCACACCCCATGACATAGCGGTCTGGCACCAGGCAGCCAACCACATCAGGACGATAAGCGACGCTGCGCGTCCGCTCCTTTTCAACCAGCACCGCTGTTGTCACCGAGGCAGCCCCATCCTCATGGCAGGCGGTCACAAGGCTATCGAGCGTGATTCCTTCATCAAAAATGTCATCAATGATCAATACATGCTCACCACGAATCGCCGTTGGACGATGCAGCCATTCAAGCGCACCACCTTGGGTCGCACCTCGATAGCGGGTGGCGTGGGCATAATCTAAGCGTAAGGCGAAATTAAGCCGTGGCAACAGCAGTCCCACCGGGACAATGCCGCCGGTCATCACGCACAGCACTACGGGGTCTTTGTCGCCAAGCAAGGCGGTCAGACGCGCAGCCATTGCATCGCAAGTAGCTGCCACCTGCTCAGGGCTGACCAATTGTTCGGCGCGCTGGGCAACGCCACGATAGACATCTAAGGGCATTTTATTCATTACACAATCCTAGCTCAATTTTGATAAAGAACCCCGCCGCAAGCGGCGGGGTATTGCCTGAAGAATTTCCCTCTCTGAACGTCGCAAGCGACGGGGAATTGAACCCTTCGAGATTAAAAATAAATCTACAGAAAGCTGACATGCACACTCAATAAGGATGAGCGAATCCACCAAAGTCCGTAGAAAATCCCACAAGCACCGTGAATGTCGCGATTGACCGCGACCTTCGCGCCGCTGATTTGCAGCATTTCTCTGTCAATTAAGAATCGGCTGAGTTTTTGGTCAGTTTAGCACGCCCGAAAGAATAAAGTCCCTTGAATTTCAATGAAGAAATCAGGCACTATAATGAAAGCTCATCATCCATGACTTGCTCCAATGATTTGCAGGGATTAACATTTAAACAACAGTAGACTAGCAAAATGTTTATAAATCGTCTGTGGATTGTCTTATTTTTGGGATGCCTGCTGCCCGCGCTGGCTTTGGCGCAGGGTGATTGGTGGCAACAGTCGCAAGAGACCGCGCAGAATTTGTGGGAGCGGTCGCGGGCGGCAACCAGTCGCGTGCTCAGTGATGCCCGCTCGACGCTGGCAGCCAATCAGCCGGATCATTTCAGTCAACTGTGGCGCGACACCATCCCCAAGCTCGATCAGAGCTTAGAACTGCATGAGATGCGCCGCGATCTTCCCCAACGCGCTTGGTTCCAGCGCGATCAGCGCGATGTTGAGCGCACCATCCAATCACTGCTCGATGACACGGTTGCCGCGCTGATGGTCTCGCCGGTGCAGCAACATCGTGACCAGATTGCACAACTTGAGCAGGCAATTGAGCGATCCCGCAATGAGATCACCGAGTATCGCCGCGAGCGGGTCAGTGCGCCCAGCCAGTCAATGGTTAAGCGCACTGTTGCCGATTATGACCGGCTGATTGAAGATCGCCGCCGCCAGATCAGAGAACACGAACAACAGTTGGCACTCATTAAACGCCAATTTGCTGGTGAGCTGCGCCAGATGGGGCTAGAACTCAGCGACGAGCAGGTCGAGTTTTTGCTGGCGACGGTGGTCGGCGATAATATGATTGACCTTGGCATTGTGTTTGATAATGTCAAGGCGATCACCGCCCAGCTTGAACAATTGGTCGAGGACAGTGGCGAGGATTTAGCAAGTGCGCGGCGTTATTATGGTCTGTATGTGATTTTGCTGCGTGCTCTAAAGCAGATGCACCTGGATGTTGAACAAACCATTGATACCGTGTATATTCCACAAATCAACGCCATTGCCGATCATGCGCATTCGCTTAAACAACAGACCCAACAGCTTAAAAAAAGCCAACCGCATCAAACTCAGGTGCTGGCTACCAATCTGCAAGCCCAACAATTGACCATCGAAGCGGCGACAACCTATCGTAATTATCTGGAACAGCAAGCACAGCAAGTGCGGCTGGCGCGTCAGTCATTGCAACAGGACCTTGAGGTGGCATGGAACACTTACGAAACCGTGCGGGTGTCAGGTGAGCTGGTGGCACTGGTCAAATCCAGCCAAAATTTACTCAATGGCTTGTTAGATCGGCAAATTCCCACCTTGCGCCCGTTCCAAAATTTAGAAATGCAGCGCGAGTTTGCCAAGCTCACCGACCAACTGCGGGCATCCTCGCGGGGATAACTGATGAACCTACGCCCTCATCCTGTGGAACCAGCAGAGTTGAATCTGACCCCGCTGATTGATGTCGTCTTTTTGTTGCTGATCTTTTTTATGCTTTCCACCAGCTTTGAGCGCCCGCTGGAGCTGGATTTGCAACTGCCGACTAGCGATCAATCCGAGCCTGCGGCATCACAGTCTGAGCTGTTGCGGATCAGCATTGACCGCGACAGTCAGTTTTATCTCGATGATGCGCCGATTGCGAGCGCGGATCGCAGTGGGCTTGCGGATGCAATTGCCGCCGCTCTGGTGGGGCGGATCAATGACAGTGTTCTGATCGAGGCCGATGCACAGACCCCGCATCAGGCGGTGATGTGGGTGCTGGATGCGTTGCGCTTTCTCGGCATTGAGCAGGTTGCTTTTGCTGCGATTCAGGACACAGCACCGCCATGAGCGCAATCGTTTCTGACAAGCGCCAGCTTCGGATAGTGTATAGCCGTTTGCTGGGTTATGTCCGTCCTTATTGGCGGATGTTTGTGTTTTCCATCGTCGGCATGTTGGTGTTTGCCAGCACCGAGCCAGTGTTTGCGGCGATGATTAAGCCGCTGCTGGATGGCAGCTTTGTCGAACGCAATCCGGCAACGGTGCGGCTGATGCCGCTGTTGTTGGTGGGTATTTTTGTGGTGCGCGGGATCGCTGGCTTTATCAACACCTATTGTTTGAAATGGGTTGGACGGCGCGTGGTCACTGATCTAAGACAGGCGATGTTTGAGCATCTGTTGCGTGCCCCAACCCCATATTATGACCATCACGGCTCGGGGCAGATTCTCGCCAAACTAACTTACAATGTGGAAAATGTCGCCAACGCCAGCACCAACGCATTGACAACCTTGGTGCGCGACGGCTTCACCGCACTGGCATTGATCGGCTACATGCTGTATCTGGATGCCGCCTTATCGGCGATTTTTTTGATCATCGCGCCACCGATGGTGTTTGCAATTCGCTATGCCAGCCAGCGTTTTCGCCGCTATGGCAAGCGCATCCAAGAGCGGATTGGCTCGCTGACCCATGTGGTGCAGGAGGTCATCGAAGGGCATCGGGTGATCAAGGCGTTTGGCGGTGAGGATTATGAACGCGCCCATTTTCGCACCATCAACGAAAAAACCCGCTCGCTGCAAATGAAGGTCATCGCCACCGAGGCGATCAGCGTGCCCTTGGTGCAACTGATTGCCGCGATTGCGATTGGAATCGTGGTCTATTTGTCGACGCTGCAAGGGCTGCGCGAGGACATTACTGTCGGCACTTTTATGTCCTTTGTGGTGGCGATGGGGCTGTTATTGCCGCCGCTCAAGCGGCTAACCTCGGTCAACGCCCATCTGCAACGCGGCGTGGTGGCGGCTGAGAGCCTGTTTGAGCTGCTGGATACGCCTTCGGAGACCGATCAGGGCACACGCACCCTGACCCGCGCTCGCGGACAGATTGATTACTGCTCGATCACGCATCGCTATCAATCTGAAAACGAGACGGTGCTGTCTGATCTGAGCTTTGCCATCGCGCCAGGCGAGTGTGTCGCGTTGGTCGGGCGTTCCGGCAGTGGCAAATCCACTATTGCCAATCTGCTGCCACGGTTTTATGAGCCAACTCAGGGGCAGATTTTGCTCGATGGCATCGACATCCGCAGCCTGCGGCTGGCAAATCTTCGCGCCCAGCTTTCGCTAGTCACGCAAGAAGTGGTGTTATTTAATGCCAGCGTTGCCCACAATATCGCCTATGGCTGTGCCGACGCGGTCGATCCAGCCGAGCTTGAGCGTGTGGCAGCGGCGGCTCATGCGCTGGACTTTATCCGCGCTCTGCCCCAGGGGTTTGAGACCCTGATCGGGGATCG
>SKYD01000091.1 GCA_007128075.1 Thiorhodovibrio sp. | reverse complement strand
CTTGTGAGCTACCAGAAGGCATCGAAATGGTCATGCCCGGCGATAATGTCAAAATGATCGTTCGGCTCATCGCTCCGATTGCGATGGAAGAAGGGCTGCGCTTTGCGATTCGTGAAGGCGGGCGCACGGTGGGTGCTGGTGTCGTCTCCAAGGTTATCGAATAAGGTAGCCGGATATGACCAACCAACGAATCAGAATTCGTCTTAAAGCGTTTGATCATCGCTTGATCGATCAATCAGCGCGAGAGATCGTAGAAACAGCAAAACGCACTGGTGCGCAAGTGCGCGGTCCAGTGCCGCTGCCTTCTAAGCATGAACGCTACACCGTGTTGATCTCGCCCCATGTCAACAAGGATGCGCGTGACCAATATGAGTTGCGCACCCATAAACGCTTGATGGATATTGTCGATCCAACGGATAAGACAGTCGATGCCTTGATGAAGCTCGATCTGGCGGCCGGTGTGGATGTGCAGATCAAGTTGAGCTGAGGACTAAATCATGGCAATTGGAGTGATCGGACGCAAAGCCGGCATGACCCGTCTGTTTACCCCTGAGGGGGCAACGGTACCGGTGACCGTGATTGAGGTCGAGCCAAATTATATCTCGCAGATCAAAACCGTCGCCACTGATGGCTATTCTGCGGTACAGCTCGCATCGGGACAGCGCAAACCCTCGCGTACCACCAAACCCATGGCTGGACATTTTGTCAAGGCCAGCGTTGGCGCGGCTGCGGTGCTGCATGAGTTTCGTATGGACACTGAGGATTCTTCCGCGCTGGAGCTCGGTGGCACCATTGGATTAGATCGCTTTGCTGAAGGGCAAAAAGTCGATGTTCGTGGCGTGACCAAAGGACGCGGCTTTGCAGGTGTTATCCGTCGGCATCATTTTAGCGGTCAGGATAAAACCCACGGCAATTCGCTCTCACATCGTGCGCCAGGCTCGATTGGTCAGTGTCAAACCCCAGGGCGTGTCTTTAAAGGCAAGCGCATGGCCGGGCACATGGGCAATGTTAAACGCTGTCAGCAGAATCTCGAAGTGGTGCGCATTGATATGGATCGGCAGTTGTTGCTGATTAAAGGCAGTGTGCCAGGACCTGCCGGGGGGCGCGTGCTCGTGGTGCCGTCGGTTAAACAAATTAATAAGGGTTAATCACTCATGCAACTGGTCACCCAGAGTGAAAGCGGCAGCGGTGCAGCACTTGAAGTGTCTGACCAAGTCTTTGCTGCTGAGTATAAGCCAAGTCTTGTGCATCAGGTCGTGACTGCCTATCTTGCGGCAGCGCGCTCAGGCACCAAGGCACAGAAAAATCGGGCAGCGGTGCGCGGCGGTGGGGCTAAACCCTATCGTCAAAAAGGCACAGGTCGAGCACGCGCTGGTACCACACGCAGCCCACTATGGCGTGGCGGCGGTGTCACCTTTGCTGCACAACCACGCAGCTATGTGCAAAAAGTCAACCGCAAAATGTATCGCGGTGCCCTGCGCTCGATCTTATCTGAGCTAGTACGCCAAGAGCGGCTGATTGTCGTTTCTGGGTTGCGCGTTGATGAGCCAAAAACCAAGGCACTGATTGCGAAATTGCGGGCGTTTAATCTAAACAATGCACTGTTGGTGATTGAAGAGCCTGATGAGGCATTGATGCTGGCGGCACGAAATATTCCTCATATCGAAGTCATGTTGGCGCGTGAGGTTGATCCCGTCAGTCTGATTGCTTTTGAACAAGTTGTTGCAAACGAGGCAGCGATTGCAGTATTAGAGGGACGCTTGTCGTGAATCAGGAACGATTACTCATGGTAATTCAGCGACCGATTGTTTCCGAGAAATCGGCTATGGTTACTGAAAAAAATAACCAATATGTCTTTCGCGTTCTGCCTGATGCTAACAAGCGTGAGGTTAAAAAGGCCGTCGAGCAGCTCTTCGAAGTCAAAGTTAAAGAAGTGCGTGTTCTTAATGTCAAAGGCAAACGCAAGCGTTTTGGCGGTCGGATGGGGCAGCGTTCTGATTGGCGCAAAGCTTATGTGCGGCTTCACCCTGAATATCATATTGACTTTGGCGGCGGCGCTTAAAGCGCGTAAGTACGCAGCAGTCCACCGGATAATTGACCAATGGCTATTGTAAAAACAAATCCTACCTCCCCTGGGCGACGCTTTGTCGTTCAGGTGGTGAATCCTGATCTGCACAAGGGACCGCCCAAAAGTTCGCTGATTGCGAAAAAAACCAAAAGTGGGGGTCGCAATAACAATGGGCGGATTAGTGTACGCCACCGTGGTGGCGGTCATAAACAACGCTATCGCATCATCGATTTCAAACGGCGTAAGCTCGATGTTCCAGCGGTTGTTGAGCGGCTTGAATACGATCCTAATCGCAGTGCGCATATTGCCTTATTAAAATATCTCGATGGTGACTGGGCGTATATCATTGCACCTAAAGGTGTGCAAGCAGGTGCTCAAATCATCGCGTCAGAAACAGCACCGATTAGCCCTGGAAACTGTTTGCCATTGCGTAACATCCCGGTCGGAACTGAGATTCATTGTGTTGAAATGCGTCCTGGTAAGGGTGCGCAACTAGGGCGTTCAGCGGGTGCCTCGATCCAACTGGTTGCCCGTGAGGGCACCTATGCCACCTTGCGACTGCGCTCAGGTGAAATGCGTAAAGTGCATTCCGATTGTCGCGCTGTGATTGGTGTCGTCGGCAACGGCGAGCACAGTTTGCGCAAATTGGGCAAAGCAGGTGCAACACGGTGGCGTGGTGTTCGGCCGACTGTCCGTGGTGTGGTGATGAATCCAGTCGATCACCCACACGGTGGCGGCGAGGGGCGTACCTCAGGTGGTCGCCATCCAGTGACCCCGTGGGGCGTTCCAACCAAAGGTCACAAAACCCGACGCAACAAACGGACGGATGGGGCTATAGTGCGCCGTCGCCGATCCAAATAAAATGGTGCCACGAGGATTCTGACAAGTGCCACGCTCGATACGAAAAGGTCCCTTTGTAGATCATCACTTGGCTGTCAAAGTTGAACAAGCCGTTGCTCAAAACAGCAAGCGCCCGATTAAAACCTGGTCACGGCGCTCCATGATCTTGCCAGAGATGGTCGGATTAACCATTGCTGTTCATAACGGTCGCCAACATGTCCCGGTGTTGATTAACGAAAACATGATTGGTCATAAGCTTGGCGAATTTGCATTGACTCGAACTTTTCGTGGTCATGCAGCGGATCGCAAAGCCAAAAAACGCTAAGTTCCATTTAGGATTGCCCCCAAACAAGGTGAGTTAGGCGACTATGCAAGCGGAAGCAAAATTAAAATTCGCCCGAATCTCGGCGCAAAAGGCGCGACTTGTCGCTGATCAAATTCGCGGTCGACGAGTTGAGGCGGCGCTCAATGATTTGAGCTTTAGCACCAAAAAAGGTGCAGCGCTGATCAAAGGCGTGCTGGAGTCGGCGATTGCCAATGCCGAGAATAATGTTGGTGCGGATATTGATGAATTGCGCATTGTCGCCATCCAAGTGGATGAAGGTCCGACCTTGAAGCGTATCCGTGCTCGCGCCAAAGGCCGTGCCTCGCGTATTCTAAAACGCACCAGTCATATTTCTTTAACTGTCGCTGAAGGCTAATCAGGAGAACGCCGAGCATGGGACAAAAAGTACATCCAATCGGGATTCGTCTTGGAATCGTCAAAGACTGGACATCAAAATGGTATGCTGATTCGCGCAATTATGCCGATTTATTAAATACGGATTTGCAGGTTAGGGACTATCTTAAAAAACGCCTAGCGAATGCTTTTGTCAGTCGCATTCAAATTGATCGACCAGCAAAAAATGCGCACATTACAATTCATACAGCCCGTCCAGGCGTGGTGATTGGTTCAAAAGGCGGCGAGATCGATAAACTACGCGCTGATGTCTCGCAGTTAATGGGCATTCCCGTGCATATTAGTATCGAAGAAATTCGTAAACCAGAACTCGATGCCCAGCTCGTAGCCGAGGGGATTGCCCAGCAGTTAGAGCGACGGATCATGTTTCGTCGCGCCATGAAACGCGCCGTGCAAAACTCGATGCGAGTGGGTGCTGGCGGCATTCGGGTGAATATCGCGGGACGACTTAACGGTGCTGAGATTGCGCGTTCTGAATGGTATCGCGAGGGTCGGGTTCCACTTCATACCTTGCGTGCTGATATTGATTATGGCTTTGCTGAAGCGCAAACCACATACGGCATTCTTGGGGTTAAAACTTGGATATTTCGCGGCGAGATCTTCGGCGATCAACCCGAAGAGCAGCAGCCGCCACAAGAAAAACGCTCACGACCGAGGAAAGGGTAAGCCATGCTGCAACCAAAGCGTACAAAATTTAGAAAACAGCACAAAGGACGCAATCGCGGACTGGCACAAAGTGGCAATCAGGTCAGCTTTGGGGAGTATGGGCTGAAAGCCGTGGGGCGTGGACGGCTCACTGCGCGTCAAATTGAGGCAGCCCGTCGCGCCATTACTCGTAAAGTGCGCCGTGGTGGTAAATTATGGATTCGTGTCTTTCCAGACAAACCGATCTCCAAAAAACCACTGGAAGTGCGGATGGGTAAAGGCAAAGGTGCAGTTGAATACTGGGTTGCTTTGATCCAACCTGGGCGGATGCTGTATGAGATCGAAGGTGTTCCCGAAGAACTTGCCCGCGAGGCGTTTCAGTTAGCCTCAGCAAAATTGCCGATGCAAACGCGGTTTGAGAAAAGGACGCTACTCTAATGAAAGTGAGTGAATTAAGACAGCAATCGCTAAAAGAATTAGAGGCGCACCTGTTGGAGCTCCGCAAAGAGCAATTTAACCTGCGGATGCTGCGTGCAGCGCAACAATTAAACCGCCACACGCAGATGCCGAAAGTGCGTCGTGAGATCGCTCAAGTGAAAACGATTATGACTGAAATCAAGAAAGCAGGCGGCGTTCAATGACTGAACAAACTCAAAACAAGACCGTCACCGGGCGCGTGATTAGTAATCGTATGGAAAAAACCATTACGGTACTGATTGAACGCCGTGTTCAGCATGAAGTGTATGGCAAATTTTTGCGGCGGTCGACCAAGATTCATGCCCACGATGAAGAAAATCTGTGCAACCCGGGTGATCTGGTGTGTATTGAACAATGCCGCCCTTTATCTAAAACCAAAACTTGGCGTTTGGTTGAGGTGTTAGAAAAGGCACGCTAGTGTTGCCGTGCATGTGCGATAAGCGTTGCGCTATTGCTCAGTCATTGTGTGTGATCATGCGTTATTCGAATTCGATTTAGGAAGTTATTGCTATGATTCAAATGCAGACTCGTCTGAGCGTGGCCGATAATAGCGGCGCACGATCAGTTCAATGTATCAAGGTGCTTGGCGGCTCGCATCGCCGTTATGCTGGCATCGGGGACATCATTAAAGTGACCGTCAAGGATGCCATTCCGCGCGGAAAGGTCAAAAAAGGCGATGTCTTCAATGCAGTGGTGGTGCGCACGCGCAAAGGTGTGCGTCGTGATGACGGCTCCTTAATCCGCTTTGATGGTAACGCAGCGGTGCTGCTCAACAACCAACTGCAACCCATTGGAACCCGTATTTTTGGACCGGTAACCCGCGAGCTGCGCGGCGACAAATTTATGAAGATCGTCTCGTTAGCCCCCGAAGTCCTCTAAAACTCAAGGCACATTCAGCTCATGCGTAGAATTAAGGTAGGCGATGATGTGATGGTCATTGCTGGTAAAGACAAAGACAAGCGCGGTCGGGTGCTGCGCATTGTAGACGATACTCATGTAGTTGTCGAGAATATCAATCTCGCCAAAAAGCACACAAAAAGAAACCCACAGCTCGGAATCGCTGGCGGTATCGTGGACAAAGAAATGCCACTGCACCTGTCAAATGTTGGATTATTTAATCCTGCACTCGGGCGTGCTGATCGAATTGGTTTTAAGGTGCTTGAGAACGGCAAAAAAGTACGCTACTTCAAATCAGACGGCGAAGTCGTCGATGTTTGAGCAGGGATTAAACTAACATTATGGCCAGATTGCACAACATTTATCGTGAGGAGATTGTCCCTGCGCTGCGCTCAAAATTTGATTATTCAAGCGTAATGCAGGTGCCTCGAGTTGAAAAAATTACTCTCAACATGGGAGTTGGCGAGGCGGTTGCTGACAAAAAGATCATGGATCATGCAGTGGCTGATCTGACCAAAATCTCAGGTCAAAAGCCAATTATCACGATGGCGCGGAAATCAGTCGCTGGCTTTAAAATTCGCGAAGGCTGGCCGATTGGTTGCAAAGTCACGCTGCGTCGTGAGCGCATGTATGAGTTTCTTGATCGCTTAATCCATATTGCGATTCCTCGTATTCGCGATTTTCGCGGTATGAGCCCGAAAGCCTTTGATGGCCGTGGCAATTATTCTTTAGGCGTGCGCGAGCAGATTATTTTTCCAGAAATTGATTATGACAAAATCGATACCCTGCGCGGTCTTGATGTTGTCATTACCACCTCTGCCCGTAACGATGAAGAAGGACGGGCATTGCTTGAGGCGTTTCAATTTCCATTTCGCACTTGAGAACAGAGACCTCATGGCAAAAAAGAGTATGATTTGGCGCGATTACAAGCGTCAGCGCGTAGCAGAGCAATATGCTAACAAACGAGCTGCACTCAAAGCGATCATTGATGATCGTTCGGCAACCTCAGAGCAAATTGATGCCGCGGTGTTAAAGCTGCAAAAATTACCACGGGATGCCAGTCCTTCGCGCCAACAGCGGCGCTGCCGGCTGACGGGTCGCCCACATGCAGTTTATAGAAAATTTGGCTTAGGGCGCAACAAGCTGCGTGAGGCAGTGATGCGCGGCGATGTACCAGGAGTCGTCAAAGCCAGTTGGTAACTCAAGCACCATCTTACGATGGGCGGTGCTTGGTTTTGATTTTCGTGGGTATCGTGCAATCACTCGCAGTCTGACCCCAAGGAGATAATTTATGAGCATGTCAGATCCGATTGCGGATATGCTGACGCGCATTCGCAATGGTCAGGTGCGTGGCAAGGTGACGATTACCATGCCATCATCCAAGCTCAAAGTTGCGATTGCTCGGCTGTTACAAGAAGAAGGGTACATCGGCGATTACAGCGTTGAAGGCGAGATCAAACCCATTCTCGAACTCAAGCTAAAGTACTATCGCGGCAAACCAGTCATTGAGCTGATCAAGCGGGTCTCGCGACCGGGGTTGCGCATCTACCGTGGCAAAAATGATTTGCCCGTGGTGTGGGCAGGTCTTGGTATCGCGATCATTTCAACTTCCCAGGGTCTGATGACCGACCGAGCTGCTCGTAAGGCAGGTCAGGGCGGTGAAGTTTTGGCCTTGGTCGCTTAATCCAGGAAGGAACCGCACCATGTCTCGTATCGCCAAAGCACCGATTCAGCTCCCCAAGGGGGTTTCGGTTGATATTAATGGTCAAGATGTTACTGTCAAAGGTAACAAAGGCACGCTGTCTTGGTCTGTACACTCATTAGTTCAGGTCAAGCTTGAGGATAATGTGCTCTCAACTGTGCCAAGCCAAGAGAGCAAAGATGCTTGGGCACAGGCTGGCACCACCCGCGCCTTGCTTAATAATATGGTCACCGGCGTTAGCACTGGATTTGAGCGCAAATTATCACTGGTTGGTGTTGGCTATCGCGCCCAAGCCAAAGGCAGCGTACTCAATCTAGCACTGGGTTTTTCACATCCGATTGATTTTCCTATTCCTGAAGGGATTGAAATCGAAACGCCTGCCCCTGTTGAAATTATTGTGCGTGGCATTGACAAACAAAAAGTTGGTCAAGTCGCTGCGGTGATTCGTCGCTTCCGTCCACCTGAGCCATATAAGGGCAAAGGAGTACGTTATGCCGATGAACAGGTCTTGCGCAAAGAAACCAAGAAGAAATAAAGGGTAGGCACAATGGACAAAAAACAAGCTCGTCTGCGACGCGCTCAGCGCGCTCGTGCCAAGATACGCGAAGTCGGGGCCTACCGTCTCTGCATTTTTCGCTCGCCGCGTCATATCTATGCTCAGGTGATTGCACCCAATGGGGGCGAGGTTTTAACCAGCGCCTCGACTGTAGAAAAAGCGTTTCGTGAGCGCGGAGTCTATGCTGGCAACACTGCGGCTGCTGCCGAAGTGGGCAAGACGATTGCCGAACGGACGAAAGCGGCGGGTGTTGAACAGGTCGCATTTGATCGCTCCGGTTTTCGTTATCATGGACGCATTAAGGCACTTGCTGATGCTGCGCGTGAAAACGGATTGCAATTCTAAAGGGAGCTTTGACGATGGCAAATTTTAATCAAAAGCCAGAAAGTGATGATCTGCTCGAAAAACTGATTGCGGTCAATCGAGTTGCCAAGGTTGTCAAAGGCGGTCGAGTGTTTGGCTTTGGTGCGCTCACAGTGGTTGGCGACGGCAAAGGTCGGGTTGGCTACGGCACAGGCAAGGCACGCGAGGTTCCAGTCGCTATTCAAAAAGCGATGGAATCGGCGCGCAAAAATATGATGGACATCAAACTCAAAGGCAATACCTTGCAGTATCCGATCTTAGGTCATCATGGTGCAGCGCATGTGTTCATGCAGCCAGCATCAGAGGGTACTGGCATTATTGCCGGCGGCGCAATGCGTGCGGTGTTTGAGGTCTTGGGCGTGCAAAATGTTCTCGCCAAATGTATCGGCAGCAACAATCCAGTGAATGTGGTGCAAGCAACAATCAACGGGCTTGTCAACATGGTGGATGCTGAGACCGTTGCCGCCAAGCGTGGCAAAACGGTGGAAGAGATTCTGGGGTAAGTCATGGCCGATAAAACAATGAAGGTCAAATTGGTGCGCAGTCTGCATGGTCGATTGCGCCGACACCAAGCCTGTGTTCGTGGCTTAGGGCTGCGGCGGATGCATCAAGTCGTCGAGGTCGAGGATACACCAGCCACCCGTGGCATGTTAAACCGGGTGCGCTATATGGTTAGCCTGGTTGAAGGGGATTAAAGCATTATGCGACTCAATGATTTACATCCCGCACCTGGCGAGCGCCAAACGCGCAAGCGGGTCGGACGGGGTATCGGCAGTGGTCTTGGCAAAACCTGCGGTCGTGGTCATAAGGGCCAGAAATCCCGCGCTGGCGGATTTCATAAACTTGGTTTTGAAGGCGGTCAGATGCCATTGCAGCGCCGTCTCCCAAAGGTTGGGTTTCGCTCACGCAAACAACTGACCAGGGCAGAAATTCGTACCGCAGAGTTAAACCGAATCGAAGGTGATGTGGTTGATTTAAAAACCTTGCGTGAGGCAGGGCTAATTAACCGCAGCATCAAACAAGCGAAGGTTTTTCTCGCTGGCGAAGTGAGCCGCAGTTTTCAACTGCGCGGGGTTGCCGCTACTCAGGGTGCTCGCGCTGCGATTGAAGCCGCCGGTGGTCAAGTCGTAGAGCAGCAATAGCTAGGAAGTTATCAGGCTTATGGCCAAAAATAGCGCCTCCGTCATGCAATCGTTTGGTGGAATGGGTCGGCTCACTGAGCTGCGGCAGCGTTTGCTGTTTGTGCTTAGTGCGCTGTTAGTTTATCGCATTGGAACCTTTATTCCGGTTCCTGGGGTGAATCCGCAGGCATTAGCCGCCCTGTTTAACCAAAATCAAGGCTCGATTCTGGACATGTTCAACATGTTCTCAGGCGGGGCGCTGGAGCGAGCAAGTATCTTTGCCTTAGGCATCATGCCGTATATCTCTGCAAGTATTATCATGCAGTTGATGTCGGCGGTGATTCCACAGCTTGAACAGCTCAAAAAAGAAGGCGAATCGGGGCGGCGCAAAATCACCCAGTACACGCGCTATGGCACAGTGGCACTGGCGACCTTCCAAGCCATCGGCATCTCAATGGCATTGCAAGGGCAAACCGCCGGTGGCTCAGCAATTGTGGTGCAGCAAGGCTTTGGTTTTATTTTCACCGCCGCAGTCTCGCTGGTGACCGGCACCATGTTTTTAATGTGGCTTGGTGAGCAGATCACGGAGCGCGGGATCGGCAATGGCATCTCGCTGATCATTTTTGCTGGTATTGTGGCGGGCTTACCCTCGGCAGTGGGTGGCACCTTAGAGCTGGTGCGCACTGGTGAGATGAATGCCTTGGCAGTATTGGCTTTGTTCGCGCTGGCGTTAATGGTCACCGCCTTTGTGGTGTTTGTGGAGCGCGGTCAACGACGAATTACTGTCAACTATGCCCGTCGCCAACAGGGACGGCGGATGATGGCCGCCCAAAGCACCCATTTGCCGCTCAAGCTCAACATGGCAGGTGTGATTCCGCCGATTTTCGCCTCTAGTATCATTTTGTTTCCTGGAACTCTGGGGCAATGGTTTGGTCAGTCAGAGAATCTGCATTGGCTGGCAGCGATTGCTAGCAAGCTCTCACCTGGCGAGCCGATTTATGTGCTGTTTTATGCAACAGCAATCATCTTTTTCTGCTTTTTTTATACGGCTTTGGTGTTTAACGCCAAAGACACTGCGGACAATCTCAAACGCTCTGGTGCTTTTATCCCGGGGATTCGCCCCGGCGAGCAGACCGCCCGTTATATCGATGGCGTGATGACACGCCTGACTGCTGCGGGTGCGGTTTATATTGCCAGTGTCTGTTTGCTGCCTGAGTTTTTGATTGTCGGCTGGCATGTGCCGTTTTATTTTGGCGGCACCTCATTGCTGATTGTCGTCGTTGTGGTCATGGATTTCATGGCACAGGTGCAGGCGCATTTAATGTCTCATCAATATGATGGACTGATGAAAAAAGCAAACCTGAAATCATCGGGCGGCAAGCGTTCACGCTAACAGTACGCTCACATCAATTTGGAGAAAAACATGAAAGTGCGTGCTTCGGTAAAAAAGATTTGTCGGAACTGTAAGCTCATCCGGCGCAATGGAACCGTGCGAGTGATCTGTTCAGATCCTCGCCATAAACAGCGCCAAGGATAATTCCAGTTTCTTGACTTGCTGGATAAACTTGGTAAAATTCTCTGTTTTTCGTCATCTGATCATGGCGCACAAGGAGTTGAATTCGTATGGCCCGTATCGCCGGTGTCAATATCCCTGATCGCAAACACGCTGTTATCGCTCTGACCTCAATCTATGGGATTGGATCGACCTTATCAAAAAAAATCTGTGCGGATGCTCAGGTCGCGGCGGATGCAAAAGTACATACGCTCTCTGAAGAAGAAGTTGATCGTCTTCGTGCAGAAGTTGGCAAATACACTGTCGAAGGTGATTTGCGCCGCGAAGTGTCCATGAACATTAAACGGTTAATGGATTTAGGCTGCAATCGCGGGATTCGGCATCGGCGCGGCCTGCCGCTCAGAGGTCAGCGAACCCGCACCAATGCGCGAACCCGCAAAGGACCACGGCGACCAATCAAGCGTTAACAAATTGAACGGATAGTGAATATTTATGGCCAAACAGGCACGCACCGTAAAGAAAAAAATCAAGAAGCAGGTAGCTGATGGGGTTGCCCATATCCATGCTTCGTTCAACAACACCATCATCACGATTACTGATCGTCAGGGCAATGCCTTAACTTGGGCAACCTCTGGCGGTTCAGGATTTCGTGGCTCGCGCAAAAGCACCCCCTTTGCCGCTCAGGTTGCTGCCAGTCGTGCAGCCCAGGTTGCCAAAGATTATGGCATCAAGAATCTTGATGTGAATGTCAAAGGGCCAGGACCAGGACGCGAGTCTGCGGTGCGCGCATTGAATAATGCGGGCTTTAAAGTCACCAGCATCACCGATGTTACACCCATTCCACATAATGGCTGCCGCCCGCCAAAGAAGCGGCGAGTCTAGAGAGAATAGGCAATCACTATGGCAAGGTATACGGGGCCAACCTGCAAACTCGCGCGCCGCGAAGGAACGGATCTTGGGCTGAAAAGCCGGGTGCGCGCACTAGATTCCAAGTGCAATCTTGAAAAACTTCCTGGACAAGCAGCAGACCGTCGCCGTCGGCTATCCGATTATGGGCTGCAACTGCGCGAAAAACAAAAAGTCCGGCGCATTTATGGCGTGATGGAGCGTCAGTTCCGCAACTACTATCAGCGTGCCGCCAGCAGTAAAGGTGCTACAGGCGAGGTCTTGTTGCAGCTTCTGGAGCGTCGTCTCGACAATGTCGTTTATCGGATGGGATTTGGTTCAACACGCGCTGAAGCACGCCAACTGGTGAGCCATAAAGGCGTATTGGTCAATGGCGTGGTGGTCAATATTCCATCATACCAAGTCAGCGAAGAAGACGAGATCGCTGTGCGCGACAAAGCTGCCAAGCAGGTTCGGGTTCAGAATGCGATGGCACTGGCTGAACAATATGGCTTCCCTGACTGGGTTGAAGTCGATACCAAAGGGTTTAAAGGTGTCTTTAAGCGGATACCAGATCGTGCTGATCTTGCAGCAGATATCAACGAATCATTGATCGTTGAGCTGTATTCTAAATAAGCCCTGACAAACGAGGTTGACCGATGACCGATGTTGGTGGTTTTTTAAAACCGCGTATCGTAAAAGTAGAACCGGTTGAGGGCGAACGACATCGTGCCAAGGTATCCCTCGAGCCGCTAGAACGCGGCTTTGGTCATACGCTGGGCAACGCAATACGACGCGTGTTGCTATCGTCGATGGATGGTTTCGCCGTCACTGCGGTTGAGATTCAAGGGATTCTCCACGAGTATTCGGCAATTGAGGGGGTTCAGGAGGATGTTTTAGAAATCCTGCTCAACCTCAAGCAATTGGCGATTGCGCTCAAAGGACGCGATCGCGCCGCCTTTACTTTAAGTAAGGTCGGGCCTGGTGTCGTGAAAGCAGCAGATATCATGCTCGATCACACCGCTGAGCTGGCAAATCCTGAGCTTGAGATTGCGCATTTAACCGCCGAATCTGAACTGAACATGACGCTGATCGTCGAGCGGGGGCGCGGCTATGTGCCAGCAAGCTCGCGGGATCTGTCCACTGATAGCGACGATAGCCTGCTTGGCAAATTGCTGGTGGATGCGTCGTTTTCGCCAATTCGGCGGGTGGCAATTGATGTTCAATCAGCGCGTGTTGAACAGCGCACAGATTTAGATCGCTTAGTGATTGATATCGAGACCAATGGGACGGTTGATCCCAAGGAGGCGATTCAGTATGCTGCGGCGATTTTACACGACCAGCTTTCTAGCTTTGTCGAGCTAGAAGACTCGGCACCCTATGAAGAAATCGAGGAGGTTGAGCCAGAAGACCCTGGCATCGATCCGATGCTGGTTCGCCCGGTCGATGAGCTTGAACTGACGGTGCGCTCTGCCAATTGTCTAAAAGCTGAGAATATTTATCTGATCGGGGATCTGATTCAGCGCACTGAGATGGAATTATTAAAGACGCCCAATCTTGGTAAAAAATCCTTGACCGAGATTAAGGATGTTTTGGCAACCCGTGGGCTGTCGCTCGGAATGCGTCTGGAGCGCTGGCCGCCCGACAATATTGAAGAACTGATGGTGAAATAATCCAACTCTGGGACGGATACAATGCGACATCGCAAAGCAGGAAGAAAATTAAATCGAGACAGTGCGCATCGTGAGGCGATGTTCCGTAATATGGCCGGCTCGCTCTTTCGTCACGAATTGATCAAGACCACCTTGCCCAAAGCCAAAGAATTGCGGCGGGTGGCTGAGCCGCTGATTACTTTGGCGCGCACCGACACCGTACACAAACGCCGTCTAGCATTTGCGCGGCTACGGGATAAAGATGCGGTGGCTAAACTCTTTAATGAGCTTGGTCCACGCTATGAATCGCGCCCTGGTGGCTATCTGCGCATTCTAAAATGCGGGTATCGTGCTGGGGATGCCGCGCCGATGGCGTATGTGGAGCTGGTGGATCGCCCGATCACTGAGGATGAGGATTGATCAGCGCGACTATGCGCACCGATGAATATCAGCCGGGTGTTTATTGCCCGGCTTTTTTGTGTCTGTTGATTTGATTCTATGGTCATTGCCCCTCCGCTGCCGCAACGCATCGCGCTGCTCACTGATTTTGGCGCAGCCAGTCTCTATGTTGGTCAGGTGCGCTTGCTCTTAGCCCAGACCGCGCCAGGGGTTGCGATCATTGATTTAATCTCCGATTTGCCTGCGATGCAGCCTGAATTGGCCGCTTATTTATTGCCACGGCTGCTGCAAGGTCTGCCCAAACACACGCTATATCTCTGTGTTGTTGATCCTGGTGTTGGTGGATCCCGCGCCGCTGTGGTTTTGCACACTCAAGACCACTGGCTGATCGGCCCGAATAATGGCTTATTGGGGCGGCTTGCCCAGGAAACCGCACCAACGCGCTGTTTGCAGGTTGATTGGCGACCCACGCACTGTTCGCCGACCTTTCATGGTCGCGATCTGTTTGCTCCGCTGGCAGCCGCCTTGATCGGGGGTGAATTGCCAGAGCCAATCCACCCCATCCGCCGCGAGGACATCATCGGTATTGATTGGCCAGCCGAGCGAGCCGAGATTGTCTATATTGATCACTATGGCAATTTGATGACAGGCTTGTTGGCAGCTCAACATGATGTTCACGACAGCCTGATCATTGCCGATCAAACCCTTGCTTTTGCCCCGACCTTTTGTGCTGTTCCCCATGGTCAGGCGTTTTGGTTTCACAACGCCCTCGGTCTGGTCGAGATTGCCGTCAATGGCGGCAGTGCAGCGGCACGGTTTCAGGCAACCCTGGGGCACCCGATTGCTTGGCTGCCGCCACAGCGCGTCAACAGCTAAGTCGAATCATTCATCACTGCGACGAGAACGGAAACAATGACTTCAAAACTTCAAATTCCTCAAGATGGTGAAAAAATTGGGCTGACTGCCGCTGGACGGTTGCAAGTTCCCGCCCGCCCGATCATCCCCTATATCGAGGGCGATGGCATCGGCATTGACATCACGCCAGTGATGCGCCGCGTGCTCGATGCAGCAGTCGCCCAAGCCTATGGTGGTGAACGCTCCATTGCCTGGATGGAGATTTATGCCGGCGAAAAGGCGACCCAGGTGTATGGCGACAATGTTTGGCTGCCAGATGAAACGCTGGAGGCAGTGCGTGAATATCTGGTGTCGATCAAAGGGCCGTTGACCACTCCCGTCGGCGGCGGCATTCGCTCGCTCAATGTTGCCTTGCGCCAGCAGTTAGACCTTTATCTGTGTTTGCGGCCGGTGCGCTATTTTGCTGGCACCCCCAGCCCACTGCGTGAGCCAGAAAAAACCGATATGGTGATTTTCCGCGAAAACTCAGAGGATATTTATGCCGGCATTGAGTGGGCGAGTGAATCCCCTGAAGCACGCAAGCTGATTGATTTTCTTACCCAACAAATGGGGGTGACCCAGATTCGCTTTCCTGCCACCTCGGGCATCGGCATCAAGCCCGTCTCCAAAGAAGGCACCCAGCGTTTGGTACGCAAGGCGCTGGAATATGCCATTGCGAATCATCGCCGTTCCGTGACCTTGGTTCACAAAGGCAACATTATGAAATTCACCGAAGGTGCCTTTAAGGAATGGGGCTATGAGCTAGCGCAGCAAGAATTTGGTGCTACACTGATTGATGGCGGTCCCTGGTGTCGCTTTCAGCATCCAGAAACCGGAGCGGAGATTGTGGTCAAGGATGTGATTGCCGATGCCTTTTTGCAACAAATCCTGCTGCGCCCCGATGAGTATGATGTCATCGCCACCTTAAATCTCAATGGCGACTATATCTCTGATGCCCTCGCCGCTCAGGTCGGCGGCATCGGCATGGCACCCGGTGCCAATCTCTCCGATACGGTGGCGATGTTTGAGGCCACCCACGGCACCGCGCCCAAATATGCTGGCAAAGATCAGGTTAATCCCAGCTCGCTGCTGCTTTCAGGTGAGATGTTGTTGCGTCATCTGGGGTGGACTGAGGCGGCTGATCTGATCATTCAGGGAGTCGAGCGTGCCATCAGTGCCAAGACTGTAACCTATGATCTGGAGCGGCTGATGAGTGGGGCCACCAAGCTGAGTTGTTCGGCATTTGGTGAGGCAGTGATCAGCGGAATGGCTTAATCTGGCACCCAGCCCGCCTGCGAGCTTCAGTGCGGGGTGCGAACAATAGATAATTGTGGATAACCAATGACATGACCACTTTTCAACTTTCAGATCGGGTGCAAGCGGTCAAGCCCTCGGCGACGCTAGCGATCACAGCCCGTGCCAAAGAATTAAAAGCCGCTGGACAGGATGTGATTGGATTGGGCGCCGGGGAGCCTGATTTTGATACTCCGGAGCACATTAAAGCGGCAGCGATTCAGGCGATTGGTGACGGCTTCACCAAATACACCGCCGTTGATGGCACCCCAGAACTCAAACGCGCCATTATTGACAAATTTGCCCGCGATAACGGGTTGCAATATACGCCCGAGCAAATTTTGGTCTCCTGCGGCGGCAAACAGAGTTTTTACAATCTCGCGCAAGCGGTGCTCAATCCTGGCGATGCGGTGGTGATTCCTGCACCCTATTGGGTATCCTACCCTGATATGGTGCTGTTGGCTGGGGGTGTGCCGGTGCTGGTTGATGCTGGTGCCGAGCAGCAGTTTAAGCTCACCCCTGAGCAACTGCGAGCGGCAATGAGTG
>SKYD01000252.1 GCA_007128075.1 Thiorhodovibrio sp. | reverse complement strand
TATCGCCAGGCACACCCTCATCAACCTCGGTCAGCTCCTTGCCATGCAGTCGGAACAAATGGTTGACCTTAAATGGCTTGCGGGCATCGCCGATATAAAGCTGGCTGTTGGGGGTGATGCGTCCCTGATGAACGCGAAAAATACCCAGCTTGCCACGGAACGGATCGTTAATGATCTTAAAGACATGGGCGATGGCGTGTTGGCTGGGATCTGGGCTCACCTGCACCGGCTGTTTATCCGCGCCCTCGCCTTTCATAAACGGTGGCGGATTGCCCTCAGCCGGATTGGGCATCAAGCGCACCAGCACCTCCAACAGCTCCGGGATGCCGACCCCAGTCTCTGCCGAACAAAAACAGATCGGAATCAGATGCGCCTCGCGCAGTGCCGCCTCAAATGGATCATGCAGTTGTTCTGGCTGAAGCTCCTGGCCTTGCTCCAGATACAGCTCCATCAACTGCTCATCGACCTCGACGACTTGGTCGATAATCTGGCTGTGCGCCTCTTCGACTGAGGAAAAATCAGTCGGCTCAGTGGTGGGATTAAAGAAGCAATCCAGCACCTTGGAGCCACCCTGGGCAGGGAGATTGATCGGCAGGCATTCCGCACCAAAGTGCTCACGAATCTGCGCAACCAGCGCGCCAATATCCGCCTCTGGCGAGTCGATGCGATTGATAATCAGCATCCGGCACAGGTTGCGCCGATCCGCAGCTTTCCACATGCGCTGGGTCACTGGCTCGATGCCGCTGTCGGCATTGATGACAATCGCCGCAGTCTCAACCGCGCTTAACACCGCCAGCCCGCGGCCGAGAAAATCCTGAAAGCCCGGGGTGTCGATCAGATTGACATGCTTGCCGTGGGCATTAAACGCTGTGATGGCGACATCGAGCGAGTGTTTTAGCTCGCGCTCCATCTCGTCATAATCGCAGACGGTGGTGCCCTTGAGCACACTGCCCGGGGCATCAATCACCCCAGTCGCTGCCAACAATGCCTCAACCAGTGTGGTTTTGCCAGCGCCAGCGTGACCGACGAGCGCAATGTTGCGGATGTCCTCCGCGTGATAATCAGACATGGATAGGATGCCCCTGTGATGGTGAAACGGTTAGTTTGCTTATTATAAACTGAATCATCAAGCTCACCGCGTGGTTTGCTGTTGCTGGCCAATCTGATCTAGCACCGCTTGGGCAAGGTCATCGGGGTGATATTTCTGAATGAAGCGATTGGCTCCGGTGCGTTTGACCATATCGGCGTTAAACTCGCCGCTGATCGAGGAGTGCAGCAGAATATACAGCGATCTTGTGTGCGGATTGCTACGCATCCAAGTGGTGAGCTGATAGCCGTCCATCTCTGGCATTTCAACATCGGAAATGACCATCGCAAAATGGCTGGCAATATCAATCCCGTCGGCGATTAAATTCTCAAACAGCTCCATGGCGCGCTTGCCATCGGTGACCAACACGCATTCCATGCCCAGTTGTTCGAGTGCGCGCTGGATCTGATGGCGGGCAACGGATGAGTCATCGACCACCATCACCCGATGATTTTGCGCGAGGGTTTGGCTGGCAAGTGTGGCTGAAAGCTCAGTGCTGGCATGAACCACCTGATCGAGCACCTTTTCAACATCGAGAATCTCAATCAGCATGTTCTCAATCAGGGTCACCGCAGTGACATAGGTATTGCGCCCCAATGCTTTGGGCAGTTGTTGCACCTGATCCCACTGTGTATAAACAATGCGATCAACATGGCGGATGAGGAAGCCATGCACTGAGCGGTTGTATTCGGTGATAATGATCTGCCCCTGTTCCGGATTCTCCAAGGGCTGCATCCCAATTGCCTGGGCAAGATCGAGAATCGGCATGGTGATCCCGCGCAGGGTGGCAACGCCCTTGATGAAGCGATGGGTGTTGGGCATCTGGGTCAGCGGCTGATAACCGACCACCTCCTGCACCTTGAACACATTAATGCCATAGCGTTGGGGGTGATCGAGCTTAAACAGCAACAGCTCCAGGCGCGAACCAGCGGCGCGATTGGAGTCTAATGAGGAGCCTTGAGGGAGTGAGGTCATAGCATGAGCCTATGCAGCTAAATAATGGTCAATACCATACCATGATGTTAAATTTGTTGGCTTGGGCAGTGACAGCCGATTTCATTCATCACTTTAAAAACACACAGGACAGAATCTTATGTTGTTTCGCAAACGCGCTCAGCGCGGGTTTACTCTAGTTGAATTGTTGGTGGTGTTGGCGATCTTGGGGCTACTCTCGGGGCTGGTTGGTCCGCAGGTGATTCGATTTTTAAGTAGCTCAGCGACCCAAACCGCTCGTTTACAGATTGAGGATCTCAGCGCGGCACTCGATCTATACCGTCTTGAGGTTGGACGCTATCCCAGCACCAATGAGGGGCTGGAGGCGCTGGTGCGCGATCCGGGCAATGCCCCGAACTGGAATGGACCCTATCTGCGTCGCTCACAGGTGCCACTTGATCCTTGGGGCAAGGCCTATCATTATCGGTTCCCCGGACAGCATGGGCCTTTTGATATTTGGTCTTATGGAGCGAATGGTCAACCCGGCGGTGAGGGTGAGGATCAAGATGTTACAAGCTGGGATTAAACGCGGTTTTTACCTAAAAACAGGCTGTTACCATGCAAGATGTGATTCAGCGTGCCAAGGCAATTCGTAGTGTTATCTTTGATGTTGACGGTGTATTGACCGATGGCAGCCTGTTTTTAGGCGATGATGGCCAGGAATACAAGGCTTTTCATTCGCGTGATGGGCTGGGCATGGTGATGCTGCAACAAAGCGGCGTACATTTGGCGGTGATTACTGGTCGAGAGTCGCAGGTGGTGCGCTTGCGGATGCAAAGCTTGGGCGTTGAGCATGTGTATCAAGGCTGTCGTGACAAGCTGCCAGCTTACGAAAACCTTAAACAAGTCCTCGATCTGCCAGATGCTGCAATCGCCTATGTTGGCGATGATGTAGTCGATCTGCCAGTGCTCAAACGCGCCGGGCTGGCCATTGGTGTCGCCGATGCGCATCCTTTGGTGTGCGAACATGTGGACTGGTTGACCACAGCACCTGGAGGGCGCGGTGCCGCACGCGAGGTCTGTGAGCTGATTTTGCACGCCCAGGGGCGACTCGATGCACTCTGGCGAACCTATCTTGATCCAAAAATCTCATGTTAGGCCATCGGCGTTATTATTGGCTGGGACTGGTGTTGGCTCTGGTGATTGGTTTGGCGTGGTGGCATCAGCAACGCCCCGATGCCCTTGGTGCGCGTCAGCGTGCTGACTCCACCCCCGATTCGATCATCAATAATCTATTTGTTGTGGAAATGGATGCACGAGGGGCACCTAAGCACCGCTTGCAAGCCACCCAGTTGCGTCATTATATCGCCACCGACCGCATCGAGCTTGATCAGCCCCGGCTGTTTTTGTATCAGGATGCAATGCCAGCCTGGACAATCCGTGCAATTCATGGCCAGATGCTCGACTCGGCAGATGCTGTGGAGTTATCAGGTGAGGTGCGGGCGGTGCGTGAAACCACCGACGAGAGGGCGCGCACCACATTGCGCACGGAAGAATTGCGGATTTATCCCGAGGCGCACTATGCTGCAACGGATCATTTTGTTGTCATCGATAGCCAGACGCATTGGACCAGTGCGCATCATGGGCTGGAGGCGTGGTTTGAAGATGGCGTGCGAGTCAAACTGCTTGGGAAAATTCGTACTCAAATTGCCGCTCATGCGGCACCCTAAATCAGGGCGCGAATTAACCTCCGCCGCGCTGGGGCTGGCAGTGCTGCTGTTATTCAACATCGCCGCCGCGCCTGCATCACAACTGCTGCATATCGAGGCCGATGCCGTCGAACTTGATGAGCGCGCGCTGACCAGTCGTTATCGCGGCAATGTGGAAATCCGCCAAGGGCTGATGCAGCTCCTTGCCGAGCAAGTGGTGGTTCATCATCGCCCCGACCGCCAGCCCGAGCGCATTGTCGCCACTGGCAGCCCCGCCCGTTATCAGCAACAAAGTGACAACGACCAGCCCGATGTCCACGGCCAAGCGCAACGCATAGAATACGATACCACCCGCAATGAACTCATCCTGATTGGCGAGGCAATCCTAACACAAGGTCAGGATCAGTTTCGCAGTGACCGCATTATCTATCACCAAATCAATAAAAGCGTACTCGCCGGCAGCAGTGCCCAAGGCAGCGAGCGTGTTAAAATCACCATTCACCCAGAGTGAACAAATAGGTATAATTTATTGAACACCACAAATTGCGTTTTCTGTTGTATTCGATCAAGCCAACTTCCAGCAAGCATCGTCTTTCGTGATGATTGTTGCTTGGCAATCATGGATATCCGACCGATTAACCCTGGGCATGTTCTGGTTATACCCAACGAACACGCCGCCCATTTGAAGGATTTGGAACCCACCATTGGCGCACATCTCTTCACCATCGCTCAACGCATTGCAATCAGCTTGCAACAGGGAGTCGTGAAAGCCGAAGGCGTGAATTTTTTCTTAGCTGATGGAACCGCAGCAGGGCAGGAAGTGCCGCATATTCATCTACATGTCTTCCCGCGCTTCCAAGGCGATGGCTTCAAACTTCAATTTAACCCTGCATCGCAAAAGCGACCATCCCGAACAACACTCGACGAGATGGCACAGCAACTAAGTCACGAAATGTCTCGATAAAAATATTCGGGGCGAGCGCGTATAAAATTCTACAAATAGATGTAGTTGCGGTAGTCTATCTATCAAGAAACAACCTATAGGAATTTCTCATGACCACCAGTTTGACAGAATGCTTTGCTGGCCTTCAAGACCCTCGCGTAGAACGCTTAACACCTATCACTTTCATATTGAGTACGGTTTCTGACAAAGACCCATCTGCTAAGTTGTTGTTTTATAGTTTGGCTAGCGTACTCAAATTGACCGTTTCCCGTCATGTGCGAGAAAC
>SKYD01000008.1 GCA_007128075.1 Thiorhodovibrio sp. | reverse complement strand
GATCGGGTCTCGAATCTGACGCTGTCCTGTGTACCGTGCAACCAAAAGAAAGGCAACCGTCCGATTGAGGAGTTCCTGAAAAATAAGCCAGATGTTCTCAAGCGCGTACTCGCCCAAGCGAAACGCCCTTTGAAGGACGCGGCAGCAGTGAACGCCACGCGGTGGGCGCTGTTTCATCGACTGAATGCCACCGGCCTGCCGGTCACGGTCGGCACTGGCGGACAAACCAAGTTCAACCGCAAGCGGTTCGGTATCGACAAAGCCCACTGGAAGGATGCCGCCTGCGTGGGTGACATGACCGCGATCACCTTTGCCACGGACACCGCGCTGACCATCACCTGTAAAGGCCAAGGCGGGCGCCAAAAAGCGGTTGTGGATCGTTACGGCTACCCGAAACAGCACCGACCATTGAAGCCAGTCCACGGATGGCGGTCGGGTGATATCGCTCGGTGCAACGGTCAGGTCGGACGCATCAGCCCCCGTGCGAGAGGCTCTTTTGAACTGCGCCCTTTCTCTGGCGGCAAACCCTTTTCCAGACCCATGCGCCAATTTGAACGGCTGCATCGCAATGACGGTTACCAGTACAAGATTGGATAAGGTTGATGCAGAAAAGAAGAGATATTTCGCAACAGTTACGAACCGCTAGGAGCCGTCCACAGATGATTGATTTCACCCAACCGCTGACCATTTTTTCACTTGCTGTGCTGCTGATCCTGATCATTGGCATCACTGCTTTGTTGTTGACGCGGCGTTTAGAACGCCTGCTCACCGCCTTGGCTCTGGTTCAGGGCGCGCTGGTATTAGGGCTTGCGCTTGCTGGTCATCCGCCCGATTGGCGTTTGGGTCAACCATCTCCGACTGCGGATCTGGCGTTGGTTGCGCTGTTGGCGGGAAGCAGCATTTTGTTATTGGCAGCGGCAGCACTGATGCGGTTGCGGCGCACCCATGGGGTGCTTGATCGGCAACAGCTTCAGGCGTTGCTCTATCAAGAAATCGATCATGTCAGCGGCCGACCTGCCGCCGCCGCGCCTGCCGTCGAGCGCCGCCGAGGGCTGTCGCTGCAAAAAAAGACCTCTGTACACGAAATTTCTATGCCGATGGGCCCTCGCTCTAATTTTGTATGAACTGGCTGACTGCTGACCTGCTTCCAAGCCCTGAATTTGCCCAACGGCTGCTGCTCGTTGCTGTGCTGTTGCCGCTGTTTGCTGCACTGCTGGTGCAATTGCCAGCCCGTTTGGGTGCCCACAGCCTAGCACGGCTGCTCGGGCCGCTGGCACTTGGCAGCCAAAGTGTGCTGTTGCTGCTGCTATGGCTGTTGCTGCCGCTCTTGCCGTGGCCGCTGGCGTTGGCACTGACTCCAACCGCCGCCACGGTGGCACCGATTGATCGACTGGCGCTGTTGTTAGCAATGGTCGCCTCAGCGGCAGTGCTGGTGTTCTGGAGTCGCGGGCTGGATCATCCCGAGCCAAGTCGCCGCGATGCGTGGATGCTGTTATTAGCCACCGGGCTGGTTGGGCTTAGTCTCGCCGGTGATGTGATTACCTTATATTGTCTCGTCGAGCTGACAACGCTTGCCGGGCTGGCACTGATTACCCTGCGCGGACATACCCGCTCGCTGATTGCCATGCTGCGCGCCCTGATCCCAAGCGCACTTGGCTCGCTGTTGATCGTCACTGCGATTGCCATTTTGGTCCATGAAACCCAAACCCTGCTCGGTTTTAGCCAGTTGGCCGCTGTTGATGACAGCCTGTGGTCTGAACCACTGGCACGGACTGCCATCGCGCTGTTGCTGTTTGGATTGGCGTTAAAAGTCGGGATGTTTCCAGCCACCGCTTGGGTTGGCGAGTTGTGCGCTGTCGCCTCGGGGCGCATCGGCTTTTTAGTTTACGCGCTGTTTGCACAGTTGGTGCTGGTGATGATCGCCCGTCTAATGGTGATTTTTAGTGCCAGCGGCATTGCCCAGCCGATGTTGGTGTTGGCACTGTTGACCTTGCTTGCCTCGGCATTGGCGGCCTCACGGGCGCGCGATTTTCCCCGGCTGCTGGCCTACTCAGGTGGCATTCAGTTGGGGCTGATTTTGCTGGCCTTTGCACTAGGCGATACCGCTGGCTCATTTATCGGTGTTGCCTTGCTGATGCATCATTTATTGATTGAGCTTGCCCTGTTCGCGCTCGCCAATCGCTGGAATGGCTCACTGCGGCGGCTCAATGGCTTGGCAACGCGACTGCCTTGGGTGACGGCGGCTCTGGTGGTGCTGGTGCTATCGTTGATTGCAATTCCACCGTTGCCCGGCTTTTGGCTGCGGTTGGCACTGATCGTCACCCTAACCGACAGTGGGCTGATGATCACGCCGCTGTTGATTGTCGGGGTGTTGATCGCGCTGATGATTGAAAGCATTGTTTGGCTGAGTCTGCTGCGCCGCCTCTTTGTCCCCGCACAGTTGGCAACGCTTCCCGATCCACTTGACCCCTGCGTTTACCCTGAGCTGCAACATCCCAAAGCAATTGATGCTGCCCTCACTGTGTTTGCGGGACTGGCCGTGCTGGGCTTAATGCTGACTTTCTCGCCGCCAACGCCGTGGATTGAGCATCTGTTGGTTGAGCGCGCGCTTTGGTGAACAATGGAAACACATCTTAACACACTATTGCAGACGCTGTCGGCTTGGCAGTTGACGGGTTTGGATCGTTTATGGCTGGCAGCAGCCATGACCGCGCTGCTGGCGTTGCTGCTTGGGCGCTGGCGGTGGTTTGCCGCCCTGGGCGCACTGCTTTACGCGCTGCAATTTGGGCTATTGATCTCAACGCAAGCACTCAGCGGCGAGCCAGTGTTTGCCTCGTTTCAATTGCAGTTGTTTCATCAACAGCTCACCTGGCGTTTTCATGCAGTTTCGTGGTTTTTCGGATTGATTGTGATTGGCGCGGCCTTTGTTTCAAGCTGGTTTAGTGCCGCAGATGCTGAACTGAGCGGTGGTCGTGGACAAAGATTTCATCTCGCGCTGGCGTTGCATGTCGTCGCATTGATGGTGTTATTAGCCAGCAGCGATGCTTTGACTTTGTTGCTGGGTTGGGAGCTGGTCGGCTGGACCGGGCTGTTGCTGGTGCTCACCGATTGCGGGTCGCGGCTGGTCGATGCACTCAAAGAGCGCATGTTGGGAGTCATCGGCTCGATGTTTTTGCTGGCCGCGATTGGGCTGTTATATGCCGCCACTGGCTCGTTTGCTTTCAATGCCATTGAACAATTATGGACGGTGCCTTCCACGGTGGCGCTGTGGTCGCTGTTGGGGTTGTTGAGTCTTGGGTTTGCGCTGGCAACTGGTCTGGTGCCATTTCATTGGCCACGGCTGAAACTCACTGGATACACCCAATCGAGCGCGACCCTGGTGGTGAGTGTGGTGACCACGCGGATGAGTCTGTTTGCGGTGTTGCTGATTGTGCTCAGTGCTTTTGGCGATGAACAGCTAGAACACATGTTCTTGCCACTGACCTGGATCAGCGCCCATGACCTCGGCGGCTGGTTTGCGGCACTGACCATTGTTGTTGCCACCATCGGCGCACTCAAACAGCGTGATATCCGCTTTTTACTCGCCTGGCTGATGCTGGCGCAAAGCGGTTATCTATGGTTGGGGCTGGTGTTTGGCGGTGCCCAAGGCAGTGCAGGCTCGCTGCTGCTGGTATTTGCCGATGCGCTGGCGCAATTCGCGCTATGGCTGTTGTTATTGGCGTTGGTTAATCGCAGCGGCGACCATCCAACTCCGGCATTCAACGCCCCTGATACCAACCGCGCCTTGCAGATGATGATCGCGATTATCGCAGTGTTCAGTCTTGCTGGACTGCCGCCGACGCTGGGTTTTGTCGCCAAATGGCTGCTGTATGGTGCATTGATTGAATCCAGGCAATGGATTTTGTTGGCACTGATCGCGCTGGCAAATCTGGGGCTGCTGTTTGTGCTGCTGCGCTTTTTGCACCGGCTCTTTCTCATCGAGCCGAGTGCGCCCAAATCCAGCGATCCCGGCTGGCAGACTGCCATCCAACTCGCCCCCATTCTCGGGCTGGCAACCCTGACCATTGTGGCGGGCATTGCCCCCGGGCCAGCATTAAGCTGGGTGGCACATGTTCAGCAAACCCTGGCGTTACCGATTGTGCGCTGGCATCCCGAAGGGATTATGCATTTTTGGTGGATTCTGGATACGCCGTGGATTGCTGCGACCATCAAAGGACTTGGCGGCGTGGCGTTGCTGGTGGTGTGGTGGTGGCTATACCGCGCCACCCGTGCCTCAGTATTGCCAGCCAAGGTGCGAACCTATGCCTACATCACCCCCAATATGCCGCACCACGAAGACCCTGATGAATCCTTAGCCCCAAATTGGATCATCACCCCGATTGCTTGGCCAGCCGGGCTGCTGGAATTTTTAGGACGGCGACTCTCGCCAGCACTGACAGTGCTAGGCTGCGTCTTGGCACTGCTGTTATGGGCGTGGATGCTGTAGCTTAAACTTTAGGAATCAGATCATGCGCTGGATACTCAGATTCGGGCTGTGGCTGGTGTTGGTAACGCTGGCGACTGCAGCGCCGGCGGCGGCGCCAAGCATCCCTGATGCGCTTCAGCCATGGGTGCCGTGGGTGTTGCCGCCAGCCGAGGATCATCGCGCCTGTCCACTGGGCAGCGGCGACGCGGGGACGCGGTTGTGTGCTTGGCCGCAAGCTTTGACCTTGGAGCTGGAGGCTCGCGGCGGGCGTTTTAGCCAAACTTGGCGGCTGTATGCTGAAAGCTGGATGGTTCTTCCTGGTGAGCGCACCGCCTGGCCGCAGGCGGTCACGGTCAATGGTGCGCCAGCGATGGTGTTAGAACGCGATGGCCGCCCGGCACTGCATCTGCCTGCTGGTACCCATCACATCACCGGAACCCTGATCTGGGCACGCCGCCCCGATGGGCTGGCATTGCCGCCCGAGGTTGGGCTGGTGCAGCTCCGGCTCGATG
>SKYD01000244.1 GCA_007128075.1 Thiorhodovibrio sp. | reverse complement strand
TCAATGCCCCGGGTGCCAATGCCAATGCCGTCAAAGAGCTGGTATTAGCCGGAATGCTGCTGGCGGCGCGCAACATCGCCCAAGGCTGGGACTTTGCCCGCTCGCTCGAAGGGGATGATGCCACGCTCAACAAAGCCGTGGAGGCTGGCAAAAAGCAGTTTGTCGGCTTTGAGCTGCCCGGGCGCACCTTGGGAGTGATTGGACTCGGTGCCATTGGGGTGCTGGTTGCCAATGCAGCGCGGGCGTTGGGGATGCGGGTGATTGGCTACGATCCGAGTATCACAGTGCGCAGCGCTTGGAAGCTCGAAGCCGATGTCGAATCAGCGCACTCGGTGGATGATCTGGTGGCGCGGTCGGATTTTATCAGCTTTCATGTGCCATTGACCGATCACACCCGGCACATGATCAACGCCGAGCGTCTGCAGAGCATGAAACAAGGCGCGGTGCTGCTCAATTTTGCCCGTGAGGGGATTATCGACGATGCAGCGGCAGTTGACGCACTCAATGACGGCAAGCTCTATGCCTACATCTGTGATTTTCCTACCAATCGGCTGAAAAATCATCCGCGAGTGGTCACGCTGCCGCATCTGGGAGCCTCGACTGCTGAGGCCGAGGATAACTGCGCGGTCATGGTTGCCGAACAACTCCGCGCCTATCTCGAAGATGGCAACATCACCAATTCGGTGAACTTTCCCAACATTCAGTTGCCGCGCAACAGCGGACATCGGCTGGTGGTGATCAATAACAATGTACCCAACATGCTGGGTCAAATCTCCACTGATCTCGCCAACGCCGGGTTGAATATTATCGACATGCTCAACCAATCGCGGGGCGAGATTGCCGTGACCCTGCTCGATAGCGACAAGCCCTGCCCCGATGCCACGGTGACCGAACTTGCCGCCATTGATGGCGTGTTGGCGGTGCGCCGACTGTCATCCCCATGAAACGGGCGTTAATTTTCGGGGTCTCAGGTCAAGATGGTGCCTATCTTGCCCGCTGGCTGCTCATGCAGGGCTATGAGGTCATCGGTGCCTCACGCGATGCCGAATTGTCAACCTTTGCCAATTTGCAACGCTTAGGGATTCGCGATCAAGTGCAGGTGTTGTCTGCCGCACTGAATGATTTTCGCAGCACGCTGGCGGCGATTGTCCAGGCCAAGCCAGATGAGATTTACAATCTCGCGGGTCAAAGCTCCGTGGGGCTGTCCTTTCAGCAGCCTGCTGAGACCCACGAGAGCATCAATCTTGGCACGCTGAATCTGTTGGAGGCGTTACGCTTTGTTGATCGCCCAATTCGATTTTACAATGCCTCGTCGAGTGAATGTTTTGGCGACACTGGCGCGCTGCCTGCTGACGAAAGCACCCCCTTTCGTCCGCGTAGCCCCTATGCAGTGGCGAAAGCCGCCGCATTTTGGCAGGTTGCCAATTATCGTGAGGCCTATGATTTATTTGCCTGTTCGGGGATTTTGTTTAATCACGAATCGCCGCTGCGCCCGGCGCGTTTTGTCACCCGCAAGATCGTCGCCACCGCCTGTCGCATTGCCCAAGGTTGTGGTGAAACGCTGATGATCGGCAACACTGATATTGTGCGCGATTGGGGCTGGGCGCCGGAGTATGTCGAGGCGATGTGGCGGATGTTACAACAAGATCAGCCCGATGATTATGTGATTGCCACTGGTGAATCTGTGACCTTGCAAAGCTTGATTGAAGCAGTGTTCGCGCATCTCAACCTCGATTGGCGCGACCATACAACGGTCGATCCCGCGTTGTTTCGTCCCACCGATCTGCGCGAAAGCCGCGCCAACCCCGCCAAAGCAGCCCAGCAGTTGGGGTGGCAGGCACAGTATCGGTTGCCTGAGATCGCGGCGGCGATGGTTGCTGCCGAGCGCGACCCCGCGTTGGCTCTATGACCACCTGGGCGATGTCGCGTTGTCGGCTGCTGTGGGGCGTGATCGCGATGATCGTGCTGGTGCTGGTGCTGAGTATTTTGGTGCCGTGGTGGCTGCAACTCAGCCAACTGCAAGATCGGCTTGATCGCGATCAAGCACAACTGGTGCGCTATCAACGCCTGTTGGCGACCTTGCCACAGTTGCGCGCCGAGCTTGAACAAGTCAAGCAACGCGATGACACCAAGACCTTTTATTTTTCAGCGCCGACTCCGGCGCTGGCTGGTGCGCAACTGCAAAGTGAATTGCAAGACATTATTCGCTCAGCCGGGGCGCGACCAGTGAGCACACAGATTCTTCCCGTTGATGCCCGTGAGCAGCCGCCGGTGATTCGGGTGCGCTTGCAGTTACAGGGCGCAACAGCCCAGGTGTTTGATGTGCTCTATCGTATCGAAGAGGCGCGACCGTTTTTGTTTATCGAACAGATGTCGCTGCACAGTGCGGCGAATGATGTTCCTGACCCACCGCGTCCAGCTCATCAAAACTTGCGTCAGGTTCCCTCGCCGCGAGAGCGCGATGAGCTGACGGTGCGGCTGGATATCTTAGGTTTTGTGTTGGGAGAAAATTCGTGAGGTGGATGACCATCGGTCTCATGGTGTGCTTGATGGCGGTGTTGGCTTGGCAGTGGCTGCGCTGGGAGCCAGCCACCGCACAGACAATCAGCGCGGTCAGCGTTGCCAACGGCGATCTGGTGGCGATGGAGCCATTGCCCGATGCCGCCAGTCTGCTCACCCCATTGCCGCCCAAAGAAACCTATCAGGTCGTCAAAGAACGGCCGCTGTTTTTACCCGACCGCCGCCCACCGCCAGAGCGAGAAATCGAGCTCGTGCCCGAGGAGCCGCTGGATACCTCGGCATTGGATGGGATGCAGCTCACGGCGGTGATCATCTCCACGCCTGATGCGAAGCCAGTCGCATTGGTCAAACCCCGTGGCAAGGATCAGGTGGTGCGGTTACAAAGCGGTGATGAATATGTCGGCTGGAAGGTGACTGCGGTTGATGCCGATATGGTCACTTTCAGTGCCTCTGATACCATTCGCCAGCTCGTACTCCGTGATTATCAAAACAGTGCGCCGCCATCGCCGCCGCGACCGCCTAACCAACGGCAACCCAGACAGCCGCCGCTGCCCCCTGAACTGCCACCACCGAATTAATCGTCACGAAATTTGATGACATAAATCAGCGGCCAAAATTTTCCGGTCAGATAAATCTCGCGCCGCTGAGGGTCATAGGCAATGCCATTCATCACATCAACACCTGGAGGACGCTCGGCGACGGGCCACAGTTCGGAAAAATCAAGCTGTTCGATGCAGCGACCGCTGGCTGGATCAATACGGGCAATTCGGTCAGTATTCCATAGATTCGCCCAGATCTCGCCCTCGATCAGCTCCAGCTCGTTGAGTTGATCAACCGGCTGGCTATCGGCGGTGGTCACCAGCCGCTGTTCAATGACCTGGTGGGTGGTCGGATGCAGCCAGCGCAGATGGGCACTGCCATCGCTGACAATCCAGTGGCTGCCATCCTCAGTTATCCCCCAGCCCTCGCCGCGATAGTCAAAGGTCGAGAGCGGCTCAAAGCTGGCCTGATCCCAAATCAGCCCTAAGCGTTCACGCCAGGTCAGTTGCACCAGCGTTGATTGCCACAGCGTGATCCCCTCACCAAACAACTGCGCCGGCAACGCCCGCTGTTGTACAATCTCGCCGCTGGCTGGATCAATCTGACGAATTGTGGATTTGCCATACAGCCCAGTGCTTTCATATAGATAGCCATCGCCATAAGCCAGCCCCTGGGTGAACGCTTGGGGATCATGGGGGATGGTGCGCACCACCCGATAGGGCACATCAGCAGACGCGCTCATCAGCCACAGCAGTGCGATGGCACCGCAAATCACGGCACTGATCCGCAGCAAGGGCTGTGACTTTATTGCCTCAGTTGCTTTTTTGTCTGGAAACATGGTTTAATCCGTCAGGACAGGGGAAAGGGGTCGTTGGGCTTGGTGCATTGATCTGTTTGTTTTTCAATCGTTTTTATCAAAAAAACTGCAATCTTCCCCAACGATTAGCGATCTGCGGCTGCCGTGTTGTGAAAACCGCGACTTTTTGTCATTAAGTCTTGACAACACCGCAGGGTACGAGTATCTTCTCAACTAACATCTGAAAATTTATTTTTTTTGCCAAGCTTGTGTGACATAATTAGCACCGCTGTTGCCATGTGGATCACTAAAAATCTATGAAATTTTTGTCTGGAGGTTGCGTGTGTTTGTGATGCGTTCTAGGTTTGTTGGCTTGCTGGCAATCATTCTGCTATTATTGACAGTGAGTCTCGCCTGTTCAAGTGAAACCGATCCGGTCAAAGCCCAGCCGAGCGTGAGCGCGAAAGAGACGGAGCGCGGCGAATCGCACTCTACGCCTTCTGAGCCAAACCTCACCGCTGCACGACCGAGTTTTGGTCCAGGCGATACAGGAGATCGCAAACCGCAATCTACGCCTATTGAGCCAAATCTTCCTGATGATGAACGCTCACAGGCATTGATTGCACGGCTGAAAGCGCGTTGGGCAGCGATGGTTGAGCGCGACTTTAAGCAAGTGTATACCTTCGAGACACCTGAATACAGGGAACAGTATGACTTTAATCAATTTGGTGGGCAGTTCGGTGGCATGGTCACCTGGCATGGCATCGAACCGCTCACGATTGATTATGTTGACGACCACGCCGCCGAGGTAAGCTTCTTGCTTGATCATAGCTTTACTATTCCTGGATCAGAGCATGTGGTACGCCGCAAAGGGTTGATTCAGGAACGGTGGATTGAAGATAGCGGGGAGTGGTGGCACCAATCTCAATAAGCTATCATAATCGGCATGGCTCGATTTTTCAAAGCCTGATGCCATTTTTTTCGCTCTTAAATCCTCAACGGAGATATTGATATGACCCTAAAACTTAATAAACAGGCGCGTCTAGGCGTCGCCGTCGCCGCCGTAATCGGTGGTGCCACCATTGCCTCAGATGTGACTTTTGCGCGTCCTAACGCAGCAGGTGCTGGTTTTGC
>SKYD01000276.1 GCA_007128075.1 Thiorhodovibrio sp. | reverse complement strand
TTGCCTGTTGTGCCACGGCTGACCAATCGCTTTCAACATGCAGCCGGATGTTGGTGCCAAGCCGCTCGTTGAGCAAATTCAGATAGTCGGGCACATTGCCGGACAGGGTGCCATCGGCATTGCGCAAGATCGCCGGCGGCCATTGATCGGTTGCGCCGAGGACGATCTCAGGGTGCGCATCCAGCCAAGCGCGCTCTTCAGGTGTGAGATTGATGGTGGAATCAGCAAACACCAGCGGACTGATGAGCACCAGCACCAGCAAGCCAACGCGCCACCAGTGAAGCGCCTGCGAATTGCAAGCGTCGCGCCCCGTTGTTTTAAGCATAAGCATAAGTGTCACCATCGCCGCGCTGCATGATGTGCGCCAATTTTGCAGCTTGCCCATACTTTTTTCGCGCGGGGTGCAGGGCCATTAGCGTTCCAGTTCTATGATGCAGTCAAGAAAGGCAATCACATCATTCAGCGCGTGCTGAATAATGGCGATGACAATGCAGTAATCAATGTCATGATATTGATGCACGGCAAGATTCCGAAACCCAACCATGGTGCGCATCTGACGGGCAAGTTCCTGAGAAATCCGCCCCGACTGTGCCAAAAGGTCAAAACTTTCACCGCTGGATGCCGGAATGCCCAGTTTGTCGCGTTTGATCAGATAATTGGCTACATCAATCGTCACTTCGCACAGCCGGATAAGATTGAGCACAGCAGCATCTTGGGCATCGTAATTCTCCAAAAAGGTCTGTTCATGGTGTTGATAAATCGCCCGTGCCCGCTGAATGCAGCGTTGAGCACTTTGGATCTTTTGAACCAAGGTATCGTTCATACAGCGTAAGCGCGTTTTGTATGTAGAAATGCTTGCAAAATTTCACGGCGTTCGTCGTTTAATTTTTGATAAGCCGACAACACCATCATCTCAAAACAGCGCACCGCTTCTGCATCTGCTGCAAACAGAACTCGACCTTCTTGGATAATCTCGTGCTGAAAAACTGTGCTCACCTGGCGAAGATTGATTAAATCAACCGTTTTTTTAAACTGCTGTTCCAATCGAAACCGCAATTCGCTCATGACCAAGGTGCCGGTTTGTTTCGCAGTCACAGGCGGTAACAGCAGAGCGATATCCACATCGCTGTCTGGCCATTCCCGCTCGGTACCGAAGCTGCCGAACAGATACATCGCCTGCGCATCGGGATAGTGGGTCAGCACCAGCAAGCCAACGCGCCACCAGTGGAGCACCTGCGCATTGCAAGCGTCGCGCCCCGTTGTTTCAAGCATAAGCATAAGCGTCACCATTGCCGCGCTGCATATAGCCATTCCTCTATTTTCCAGAGATTATTGTAGGGGCGGTTCGCGAACCGCCCCTACGATGGTTTCTGCGGTGGTAGCCCTAAAAATAGTAGTGGATCATCAGCCATCGGCGACAGATCAAGAACGCTACCAAATCATTTTGTCAACTTTTGGTATTCAGCAACCGAAAGTGTTGCACTTCGCGATCAAGTTCTGCTGCCAGTTCAGATACATTTTGAGTGACTTCAGCAATCTGTGTCATTGCGTCACTGGTATAGCGGCTGGCAGTGGCGATTTCGGTTAGAGCCACCGTGACTTGATTGCTGGCAATTTTTTGTTGCTGTGAGGACAGAGCGATGTGCTGGGCTGAACGGCTGCCATCATGAGCAGATGCAACGATTGGGCTAAAACTTTGCACCGTGTCATAGATCGCGCTGCGTCCAAGTTCAATGGCTCGGGCATTGCGCGTGATGGCGGTGGCAAGGTGTGCAATTGAGCATTGAATTTGATCAATTTTGTGTTCGATTTCTTGGGCAGACTCGGCGACATGATCGGCAAGGCGACGGATTTCGCTGGCGACAACCATAAAGCGTTGCCCTGAACCTTGGGCATCAACCCCCTCCAGTGCGGCATTAAAGGCAATTAACTTAGATTGGTGGGCAATTTTGTTGATGAGCACACCAATTTTGCCGATTTCCTGAGATTTTTCACCAAGTGCCTGCATGTCGCGCAGATTGGTGGCACTGTCTTGCTCAATCACCTGCATTTGTTGTTCGATGGATTGCAGAGCCGCCATGCCGTCTTCCACGCTATGGTGAGTATGCTCAGACATCGTGCTCAATGCGTGAGCATGTTCTGTGACCTGAGTTGCGGATGCGGTGAGCTGTTCCATGGTCGCAGTGATTTCGACAATCGAGGACGACATCTGGTTAGAACTGGCGGCTTGATCCTTGATCGACATCGCAATTTTCTGTGCCGAGTGGTTCAACGATTGGCTGTTGCGCAATGCGTTGGCAACTAATGTATGCAGTTGGGCACGCATTGCCGCCACTGAGCGCGCCAATTCGCCAATTTCATCGCCGCCGAGCTGGTGATCTTTGCCAATTTGTACTCTGAGGTCGCCCTGAGCAATATCGTGCATATTGGCGATCAAGCGGTCAACGCGCTGCCTTAGATCGCGTGCCATGGTCAGGTTGATCAGGATTCCGGTAATCAACAACACACTCACCACGGCAATAGACACATTTCGCGCTTGCTGTAATGTGCTGATGTAATAGTCTCGGTTCTGGATCAGCTCAACGACTCCGATAACTTGATGTGAAAAATCATGCACCGGAATTGCATACACTGCAAAATTGCGGTCATCAAACTCTAAGTGTTTAAATAATGGATATCCATCATACACATTTAGCAGATCATCCGCATCAAGCAGTGGGTGGTCAACCAAAGTAAAAGCAACGGTGGTGCGAGTTTCGCCGTCGAACAGATGCAGCGCGGCATCAATCTCCCGTTGTTGGCTAAACTGGTCAAAAAATACCTGACCAAAATTCAACCCAAATTCAACACTTCCCTGATGTTGGTCTCGAAAAAACACCGGCACCACACTGCGAATGCCAAGTCCGCCAACACCAACTTCAAGACCAGTGACCGGGGTTTGTTGCTGGTTGGTCAAGACAACCGTAGCGCGAAAAGAAGACAGATCATCACCAAAACGCTCCGGCATGTGCAACCGCAGAAATGATCGCGCCGGCGGCGTATGAAATTGAAATTGCGCCAAACCAAACTCGGTTTGTAACTGCTCAAACACCGGAAGTAGGATATCGGACAGCAGTTGACGGTCGCGTTGTGCAAAAGCCGCCTGAAGCGGCGGCTGCTGCGCCACACTCTGAGCAAGCATCACCCCGGTGTGCATTTGATTTTGAATGTGGTTTTGCAAATCTTGGGCGTAGGCATGCAGCTCGCGCTGTTCGGATTGCACAATGATATTGTTTAAATAACCGAGATTGGTCACCGTCAACAATATCGCTCCGCAGGCAAACAAACCTAAGCCAAGACTAATTTTTCCAAGCAGTGGCAAATTTTTTAACATTGAACAAAAAACAGCCTTTCGCTAACTTTCTTCAGGCAGTTGTTCAGGCAACACAAAGGGCGTGGCGCGTTGCAAACGCTGCATATACATCAGCCCACCGTGGGGGCGGTTGATCTCGGCTAATTCATGGATGAGCAAAAAGATCGCTTCCGCCTCGGCAGCGGTCACGGCAACGGTGAGAATATCGCGCTCTTTGGTCTCGCCAACGCCGCGATAGCGCAGTGGGGTCAGCCGCCCCACGCCACGGGCATAGTGAACATCGACCTGAGTAAGACCATGCTCATGCACCAAAACCTCGACCAAAGAGTGCGCTCGCCCTTTGGGTAAAACGCAGGTGATGACACGATCTGGGGCGGCTGGTGTGGTGGATTCAGTCATTAAATTTAATCACTTACTTGCGGTAGGTGAGCCGCTCGACGACCTCGGGCGGCACAAAGGTGGCGGCTTTTTCCAGCGGTGTGACCCACATAAAGCCCATCCCTGGGGTGTCCATCTTGCCTGCCAGATACATGCGCTCGAAAATATGATCGACCTGATCGTTGGAGACGACGATGTTGATGACTTCTTTTTCGGCCTCCACTGCCAGCCCCCAGATGCCGAGTCGCTCGCGCACCCCGCGCCCGTGGGCATAGTGAATGCTCGCCCCCTGTGCGCCGGCTTCTTGGGCGGCTTTCACCACCTCATCGGCCATGCCGCGCTGCACTGCCGCAGTGATCAATGCCACATCGGTCAACACTACAATTTCTCGTGTACTCATGCGGTTGCTCCATCCTCTATGTGCATTTCACGGTCATAGCGTCGTTGTTTGCGATGCACTTTCCATTGAATCCATAGCCCGGTGATCATCACCGAAAGAATCGGACAAATCGATGCCATCGCAAGAATCCCAAAGCCCTCAATTGCCTCGACAGCATGTCCAAAGCCCAGCCCCATCGCCAACACCAGCGGCACCGTGACCGGGCCGGTGGTGACTCCAGCACTGTCCCAGGCGATGTTGACAAATTCCTCAGACGACAGCGCCGTCAGCACCACTGCGACGGCATAGCTTGGCAACAGCAGCCAGGCAATCGACAGATCGAAGATGATTTTGCTCACCCCCAGCGCCAGCCCAAAAGCCACCCCAAAGGAGACCGCGTACATTAACACTGATTTTTTGAATGCGCCGTTGGTGAGATTTTCCACCGTGAGTCCCAGCGCATTGAGCGCTGGCTCGGCCAGGGTGGAGCCAAAGCCCAACACCCAAGCAAACAGCAGCGCCAAGCCCAGCCCGACAGTCAAACCATAGAGCGGCGAGTCGGGCACGGTGGCTAATTCCATAAATGCCGCTGGCACCAGCGAGCCAGATTGACTGCCCAGCAGCGCCAGCCCATAGGTCAGCCCCAGATTAAACACGATAATCCCAATGATCGACAACAGAATGCCATAGGCAATCTGCGCGGGCTGCTGAATGCGCTCGCGCAGAATCCAGCGCATGACAATAAACAAAAACAAAATCAGCGGCAAAATTGCCCGCAGTCCGCTGATAATTTCTAGCCAGGGTGTGTGTTCAAACCACTCAGGGGCAGCAATGGTGGTGGCAGCAGCGGTCGCGGTGGCAATGATCTCAGCCGGATCGGTGACCAATGACACATAGAT
>SKYD01000238.1 GCA_007128075.1 Thiorhodovibrio sp. | reverse complement strand
TCCTGGGTGATACCCGCCTGGCTGTCACGATGCGCTTGGGCGATGTCGTCTAGGTCGTCGAGGTTCATGTGGATTTTTACCTTTGGATGTGCAACACCTCAAACATTCCCCTTCTGAGGATGCGCCCGCTCTTGCGGTTTGAGCAATTTATTCACCGCATTGAGATACGCCTTGGCTGAGGCGATCACGATGTCGGTATCCGCACCCTGGCCATTGGCAATCCGCCCACCTTTTTCCAGCCGCACCGTGACCTCGCCCTGGGCATCGGTGCCGCTGGTGATGGCGTTGACCGAATACAGCTTTAAGGTGCTGTTGCTATGAATCATCGCTTCAATCGCCTTGAAGGTGGCATCCACCGGCCCGCCGCCGCTGGCCTCGCCGCGCATTTCTTCACCATCGAGCAACAGCACCACATGCGCCTGTGGGGTTTCGCCCGTTTCTGAACACACCCGCATCGAGATCAATTTCAGACGCTCGTTGGCAGCATCCAGCGTGGTGTCCGTGACCAGAGCTTGCAGGTCTTCCTCAAAAATCTCGTGCTTCTTATCCGCCAAATCCTTAAAGCGGCTAAAGGCGGCATTGAGCTCATCTTCGGAGTCAAAATTCACCCCCAGCTCTTGCAGCCGCACCCGAAACGCATTGCGCCCTGAATGCTTGCCCAGCACCATGCGGTTTTCATTCCAGCCGACATCCTCAGCCCGCATGATCTCGTAGGTCTCGCGGTGTTTGAGCACGCCGTCTTGATGGATCCCGGACTCATGGGCAAAGGCATTGGCACCGACAATCGCCTTATTGGGCTGCACCGCAAAGCCGGTGATGCTAGACACCAGCCGCGAACAGGGCACAATCTGCGTGGTATCAAGCCGCGTGTCACAAGTAAACAAATCTTGGCGCACCTTGACCGTCATCACGATCTCTTCGAGTGCGGCATTGCCCGCCCGTTCACCCAAACCGTTAATGGTGCATTCAACTTGCCGGGCGCCGTTGCGCACCGCTGCCAGTGAGTTGGCAACTGCCAGCCCCAGATCGTTGTGACAATGCACCGAAAAGATGGCTTTGTCAGCATTGGGGATGCGCTCGCGCAAGGTGGCGATCAATTGCCCGAATTGGTGCGGAATTGCATAGCCGACGGTATCGGGAATATTCAGGGTGCGGGCGCCAGCATCGATCACCGCTTCCAAAATCCGACACAGAAAATCAATTTCCGAGCGCCCGGCATCCTCTGGTGAAAATTCCACATCATCGGTGTATTGACGGGCGCGTTTGACCGCATGAACCGCCTGCTCGACGACCTGATCGGGGGTCATGCGCAGCTTTTTTTCCATGTGGATCGGCGAGGTGGCGATAAAGGTATGAATCCGCCCGCTGTTGGCATTTTTGAGCGCCTCGCCAGCGCGATCAATGTCTTTATCCAGTGCCCGCGCCAGTCCACACACCGTACAGTCTTTGATGGTCTCGGCAACCGCCTTAACTGCCTCAAAATCACCGGGGCTGGCAATTGGAAACCCCGCCTCGATCACATCCACGCGCAGCCGCTCCAGTGCCTTGGCAATGCGGACTTTTTCATCACGGGTCATCGACGCGCCAGGGCTTTGCTCGCCATCGCGCAGCGTGGTGTCAAAAATAATCAAGCGTTCTTGGTTGCTCATGAGTATCTATCGTTGGCAAAAATCTAATTCTTAGTGAAAGAATGGGGTGGTGTTTAAAAATAGTCAACATGGCGGATTATTGACGAAAATTTAGCCACCGCTGCTGTGCTAGACCAATCCCATCCATGAGTTGTTGCAATGGTTTTTTGCGAGTGCGCCAGCTTACTTTAAACAAATCCGCCTCGGCATGGGCGGCGAGTAAATAGTCATCGCTGGTGGTGAGTTCGTCAACTAAGCCCAGTGCCAACGCCTGTTCGCCGTGCCAGTATTCACCGGTGGCAACGGTGTCGATATCTAACTGTGGGCGATAGTTCTGAACAAAGGTTTTGAATTGGGCATGGGTGGCGTTGAGCTGTTCGCGTAACTTGGCGCGCCCGGCGGGTGTGTTCTCGCCAAACAGCGACAGGGTGCGCTTGTGGTCGCCGGCAGTGTGCAGCTCAAAGTCGATGTCATGGCGCGACAGCCAACGGTGAAAATTTGGCAACTGCGCAACAACGCCGATGGAGCCAATCACCGCAAAGGGCGCGGCAAGAATGCGATTTGCCACTGCCGCCATCAGATAGCCACCGCTGGCTGCCACCTTGTCCACCGCCACCGTCAGCCGAATATTGTGATTGCGCAGCCGCAGCAATTGTGATGCACCCAATCCGTGCTCATGCACTGCCCCACCAGTGTTTTCTAAACGCACCAGCACCTCATCATCAGGTTTTAGCTCAAGCAGCAGTGCCGAGATCAGTTCACGCAGCCCACTGACGGCACTGGCCATCAGATCGCCCTCAAAGTCGATCACAAACAGCCGGTGACGAATAATATTCTCATCCTGTTCGCGCTCTTTTTGTTGCTTGCGCTCGGCTTTGAGTGCTTGCTTGTAACGCTTGGCAGGCAGCGTCACCTGTTTTAGCCCCAGCGCCAGCTCACGGTAGCGGTCACTGAGATCGGTGATTTCCAGTCGCCCGTCGTCCTCGCTGGTGCCGTCTTGGCGCATCTTGAGCACCACCAGCAACAACAGGCCAATCCCAGCCAGCACACTGATGGTTTTCGCTAAAAACAATCCGTAGTCGATCAATGCCGCAGTCAAAAAAATCACCTTTAAATTCAGTCGTTATCCGATTTTATACAGTTGGGCGTGGACAATCGAACATCGTCACAGCGCCGATGGGGTTTGTTTGGTTGACAGTACACCAATATTTTCTATGCTACCATTGAGGATCATCAAGTGCCAATGCAGGAGTTTTTTGTATGACCGAAACCCAACTGGATACGAAACGCCGACTGTTGTTGCAAGGCTCACTGGGTGTGGGACTTGCCGCGCTGTTGCCGACATCAGTGTTTGCCAACTGGCCACAGGATGCGTTTAAGGCCGAGGACAAGGACGGCGCACTGCAAGCGTTGTTAGGCAACAATGCCGTTGAGATGAGTGATGCGGTCGATCTCAAGGTTCCCGATATTGCCGAAAATGGGGCGCAGGTGCCGGTGACGGTGGAGACCGAGCTGGCTGGCGTTGAGTCGATTACCATTTTGGCAACCACCAATCAAAACCCACTGATTGCCACCTTTAACATCCCCGAGGTCGCACTGCCCTTTATCGCCACTCGCATCAAGATGGCAGAAACCGGCGATGTGATGGCGGTGGTGAAAACCGCCAACGGGCTGTTTGCCAACACCAAGACCGTCCAGGTCACGGTTGGTGGCTGCGGCACCTAAATTTTGCGCCATAGCGTCAACGCTTACAGATTAAATTTTAAGGTGATTGCTTATGTCAAATATCAGAATCCGCGCTCAAAGCCGCGATGGTGTAACCACGGTAAGATGCCTCATTACTCACGAGATGGAAACTGGACTGCGCAAGGATGAGGCGACTGGCGGACGGGTGCCTGCCGATTTTATCCAAGAAGTCCATGCCACCTGGAACGACCAAAAGGTGCTAAACACCTATTGGAGCGGTGGCATCTCCACCGATCCCTATATCTCGTTTAAGTTTAATGGCGGAGCGGCGGGCGACACCATCCATTTCACTTGGGTGGATAACCAAGGTGTTACAGAAACCACGACTGCCACCATTAGCTAAAGCTAATTTATCGCCCCCAGCCCTGGGGGCTTTTTTTAGCTCTGACTTTCCAACTGCTCCCAACGCGCATAGCACTCCGCTAATTCAACTTCCAGTGCTTGCAAGCGTGCGGTGACCGTGCTGACCTCCTGACCCGCCTGCTGATAAAAATTCGGATCGGCAAGGCGCTGATGTAACTGCGCTTGCTCTTGTTCCAATGCCTCAATCTGCTGCGGCAGTTGTTCCAATGCCCGCTGATCTTTGTAGCTGCGCTTGGTGCTCGTCGGGCGCGGCTTTGCGGCAACCGGCGCGGGGCGCGGTGATGGGGTGGGTGCTGGTTGTTGCGGACGCTGGCGCTGCCAATCGCTGTAACCGCCCACATAATCTTGAACTTGCCCCGCCCCTTCCAGCACCAAGGTCGAGGTCACCAGATGATCGAGCAGCTCGCGGTCATGGCTGACCAACAGCAGAGTGCCGCTAAAATCGTGCAACAGCTCTTCGAGCAACTCCAAGGTCTCGATGTCGAGATCATTGGTCGGCTCATCGAGCACCAACAGATTGGCGGGTTGCGTAAACAGTTTGGCGAGCAGTAGCCGATTGCGCTCACCACCGGAAAGGGCACTCACCGGCTGCCGCGCTCGTTCGGGTGGAAACAAAAAGTTTTTCAGATAAGACAGCACATGCTGACTGCGCCCCTGAATCTCGATCTGCTCACGGCCACCGGCAACATTGTCACACAAACTGGCGTTGGGATCGATCTGAGCACGCATCTGATCAAAATACGCCACCTGCAACTGAGTGCCGTGACGCACCTCGCCAGTGGTTGGGGTCAACTCGCCGAGTAACAGCTTAATCAGCGTGCTTTTGCCAGTGCCATTGGCACCGACAATGCCGATGCGATCCCCGCGCAGAATCTGGGTGCTTAGGTCACGCACCAGCAACGGGCTGTCTTGATGCCAACGAAAACTCAGTGCTTGGGTTTCAATGACCAATTTGCCGCTTTGCTCGCCGCTGTCGAGCCGCAGTCGTGCCTGACCTAAGTGTTCACGGCGTTGCTGGCGCTCACGGCGCATGTCGTGGAGCGCACGGACACGCCCCTCATTGCGAGTGCGTCGCGCCTTGATGCCTTGGCGAATCCAGCGTTCTTCCTCAGCAAGTCGCTGATCAAACCGCGCCTGCTGCACAGTCTCGGCATGAAGTCGTTCATCACGACGGCGCAGATAATTGGCATAATCCCCTGGCCAGTCAGTGAGCTGTCCACGATCAAGCTCGACAATGCGCGTCGCCAACCGCTGCAACAAGCGCCGATCATGGGTCACAAAC
>SKYD01000156.1 GCA_007128075.1 Thiorhodovibrio sp. | reverse complement strand
TGTGACTGGATTGGGCGCAGCGGTGACTGAGGCTGCTTGGGAGCAAGTTGTCGCGGCACAGCATCAGTTTTTGGAAACCTTTGGTCATCAACTGACCACTTTGCTGGAGGCGCAACAGCGCACCGAGCAGATGGTGCAGGCATTGGCCAATGATCAGCGCCAGCTCCATGCCCGACTTGCCTCGGTTGCAGAAAAAATGGGCACACTCGTCGCGGATTTGGTGGTCCCCAGTTTGCCTGCTGTGCTGCATCAACTGCTCAATGCCACGGTGACCGATGTCTCGATCCGGCGCTGGCGCTGTCTGGCGGATGGTCAGCAGCGGTCGTTTGATGCCATTGCCATCATGGGACAGCAGATTGGTCTCAATACCACGCGCACCACCGTTTGTCTTGCTGACATTGCCCAATTTTCGCGTGAGATTGAAGATTTTCGCGCATTTTTTCCCGAATACGAAGACTTTCCAGTGGTCGGGATTCTTGCCGGGCTGGCGCTAGAGACTGGAGTAATCGAGGCGGCTGAACAGCAAGGGCTGATTGTGTTGAGCATGGGCGCGCAGATCATGGAGATCAAAAACCAACCCAACTTTACGCCGAATTGGTGGTAAGCATCAGCGCAGTTGCGTATCTTGATTGATGTGTACGAAAAAATAGGATGTTTCTGTGATTTCCCCACAAGAAAAATTTCAAGCCCTGTTGCGCGAGCTGTTTCAGTTCGATTGTGCAGACCTAGACTTTGGCATCTACCGCATCATGAATTACAAGCGGGAGGTCATCGAACAGTTTATCTCGACTGACCTGCCCAAGCGGATTCACGAGGCACTGGACTGTGATGCCTTATCTGATCAATCGCAAGCGGCAGAAGAGCTCATTGACATCAGTGAACGAATCAAAGAAATACTTGGGCAAGATGCCCTAGATGCGGACGGCAATCTCGTCCAGTTTCAGGAAACGAAAATCGGCAAAAAATACCGACGCTTGCAGAGCAAAGCCGCTGGTGCGCGTCGTCGTCAGGCACTGGAAGGCGCGATCTTCAATCATCTATACGCCTTTTTTAGCCGCTACTATCAGGATGGCGATGTCATCTCCAAGCGTCGCTACTCTAAGCGCCAGAAATATGCCATCCCATACAACGGCGAGGAAGTGTATCTACACTGGGCTAACCACGATCAGTATTATGTCAAGACTGCTGAAAATTTCCACGACTATCGTTTTGTAGCGCAAAGTATCACTGTACACTTTAAACTGAGTGCGGCGGATGTCGAACAGAATAATGTCAAAGGCGATAAGCGGTTTTTCCTACCCCGTGTGACCGAGATCGACTGGCAGGAACCAACGCTTGAGTTGGTGATTCCCTTTGAGTATCGACCGCTGACCGAGCAAGAAAAGGTCGCTTATGGTGCCAAAAACCAGCAAGACAACATCATTAACGAGGCACTGATCAGCATCCCAGAGCACCTACAGCACACACATCATGCCCTGGCTGCGATCATTGCGGAACACCATAAAGACAGCAATCGCCAATCGGTGACATTCCTAGAGCATCACCTGCGGCAATACACCCGCAAAAACAGCTCTGATTTTTTCATCCACAAACATCTCAAGGACTTTCTGTCCCGCGAGCTGGATTTTTATCTAAAAAACGAGGTGCTCAATTTAGACGACATGGAGTCGGCGGGCGAAGATCGCGCCGAAGGCTGGTTTCAGATGCTGCGGGTTATCAAGGTCGTCGGCAGTCGAATTATCGACTTTCTTGACCAGATCGAATCATTCCAGAAAATGCTGTGGGAGAAGCGCAAATTTATCACCGAGACCCAATACTGCATCACCGCTGCCACCATTGACGAGCACTTTTACCCCGATATTGCAATGTGTGATGCTCAGTGGGATGAGTGGAAACGGTTGTTGTGCATTGATGAGGAACAGGGCGATTTATTTGCAAATGGCAAAAGCAAGTCAGAGCGCAGAGTGGCTTTTTTGAAGGCGCATCCGACGCTTGTTATTGACACTAAGCACTATAAGCGGGATTTCATCGACCGATTGCTTGGGAGCTTCGAGAGTCTTAGCAACACGGTCGATGGGGTGCTTGTCCACTCCGAAAACTACCAAGCTATAGCATTCCTAGCAGAACAAAACAAAGATGAGGTTAGCGTCGTATTCGCCGATCCGCCGTACAATACAGGAATCGATGGTTTTCCGTACAAGGACACTTACCAGCATTCAAGCTGGTTAAGCATGATGGAAAATCGACTCGGGATTGCCCGACAACTTTTGTCTCAGGTCGGTCTCATCTTCTTGATTATTGACTTCGTGGAGGTGTCGAGGCTACGGATATTGTGTGATGCCGTCTTCGGCGCTGATAACTTCCTAGCCGACATTGCTTGGGAGAAACGATATACGCGGAGCAACAATGCGAAGAGATTTTACAGCCTAAAGGACACCGTTCTGTGCTATCGGCGCACTGATTCTCTGGACATAATCAGGGAGTCTAGGAGTGAGAAGTCAAAGAGTAACTATTCAAATCCTGACAACGATCCGAGAGGTTCGTGGATTAGTTCATCATATGTTAACCCCGCAACAAAGGAACAGCGACCCAACCTAGTTTATTTTATCCGCAACCCATTCACCGGAAAAGACATAGAGCATCCAACACATGCTTGGAAATATGATCCCGATACCCACAAGCAGCATGTAGAAGAGAATCGATTGTATTGGGGAGTTGACGGAAGTTACGAGTTTCCGCGACTGAAATCATTCCTTAATGGGGCTAGCGAAGGTATGGTTCCTATTGATGTCTGGCACTACAAGCAGACAGGAACGACGGACGATGGGGGGAATGTTCTGAAGGCGTTGTTTGGACAAGCAGCTTTTGATAATCCAAAGCCTCCATCTCTCGTTGAACGGGCGATTTCGTTGTCACCAGAGGACAACAGCTCACTACTCGTTTTGGATCATTTTGCAGGTTCAGGCACGACCGGTCACGCAGTCATCAACCTTAATCGCGAAGACGGCGGCAACCGGCGATTTATTATGGTTGAAATGGGGCAATGTTTCGATGATATTCTCCTGCCGCGAATTAAGAAGATCACATTTTCGCCCGAGTGGAAAGATGGTAAACCCAAGCGTCCATGTACACCAGAAGAAGCCGAGCGCAGCCCGCGAATTGTCAAATATTTTCGACTGGAAAGCTACGAAGATGCTTTAAACAATATCGCCTTCGACACTGAAGGCAGTCAGCAGGCATTGGGGTTTGACGACTATCTGCTCCAGTACATGCTCAAATGGGAAACACGCAAAAGCGAAACGCTTTTGAACATCGAGCAACTTGCCAAGCCTTTCAGTTACAAGCTCACTATCCATCACAACGGCCAAACGGTTGATAAGGCTGTCGATATTCCCGAAACCTTCAACTATTTGCTTGGTTTGCATGTCCAAACCCGTCAAGTCTACAACGACGACGGGCGACATTATTTAGTGTATCGCGGTCGTATCGAACAGCGGCATATCGTGATTATCTGGCGTGAAACCGAGGGCTGGGAACAAGAGGCTCTGCAACGCGACAAGCAGTTCGTTGCCGAGCAGCAGCTAACCGAGGGTGCAGATGAGGTGTTTGTCAACGGCGACTCATTTATTCCCAACGCCAAGGCACTGGAGCCGCTTTTCAAGGCGCGGATGTTCTCGGAATTTCAGGCATGAGTACGCGAATTGAGCTGCCAAAAGATCAAATTGCTGCTTTCTGCCGCCGTCACCGCATTCGACGATTTTCGGTGTTTGGCTCGGTGCTGCGCGACGACTTCATGAAAGACAGTGATGTAGACATCCTGGTGGAGTTTGAGCCGAACGCAGGTGTGGGGCTGATCACGCTAGCGGGTATGGAAATCGAATTGAGTCAATTGCTAGGACGCAAGGCAGAGATGCACACCATCAAGGGGTTGAATCCGCTGTTTCGAGACCAGGTGCTGGATGCAGCAGAGGTGCAGTATGAGCATGCGTGATGATCGCACCAGTCTCAAGGATATGCTCAGCCACGCTTGCGAGGCAGTTGAACTCTTGGGCGACGCAAGCCGAGATGATTTAGGGTGCGCCCGTGTTATTCAATTAGCCTTGACGCGATTGATCGAAATTCTTGGCGAAGCGGCTAATCGTGTCTCTTTAGAAACTCAAAAACGGAATTCGAATATCCCTTGGTCACAGATCATCGGGATGCGTAACCGGCTTATACACGGGTATGATGTTATTGATTATGACTTGTTGTGGGACACCGTGACAAACGATTTGCCGCCTCTGATCCAGGCTTTGCAACAAGCGATAGAACAAGAATAACCCAATGCCCCGAGTACGCAACAGCAAACCCGAATTTGTAAAACTTGAGCAACGGCTGGCGCTGCTGACCTGGCTAAACAGCCTGTTTGGCTATGGCACCAACCGTGATCTCCTAGCCGATCTCCGCGAGGTGGGCGAAGGGTTTGATGCCAGTGGTCGCAGTCATGTCTACCACCGTCTTTTTTCTCGTGGCGATAATGTCAAAATCACGGCGGTCGATTTAGCACGATACGACGATAACATCCGCGAGCATCTGGATGCGATCAATGCACGGCGGTCAGAGCCGATAACACTGCGTTATTTCCAGCATTTGGCATTGCTTTATACAGAAGTTTTTCTTGATCGTTACTTTCATCACTGTGGACAGCTTTTGCGCTCGCTGAATGACTTCGTGGTGCGGCGCAATCGCTCTAAACGCTTTGAAAATGCGCAAGATGCCCCATTCCATGCGCTTGATCTTAGGAAGCTGGCGTACTGGATGGCGACTGGCAGCGGCAAGACGCTGATCATGCACATCAACTACCGCCAATTTTTACACTACAACCATGCGCCACTGGATAATATCTTGCTGATTACACCGAATGAAGGTTTAAGCGAGCAGCACATCCAAGAAATGACCGCATCAACAATTCCTTGCCGCCGCTTTGATCGCAATGAAAGTGGTCTTGGAATGTCGGAACCCAACACGGTGCGCGTCATTGAAATCACGAAATTGGTCGAAGAAAAGCGCGGCGGTGGACAGCGCGTCCCCATCGAGGCATTCGAGGGCAATAACCTAATTTTGGTCGATGAAGGCCACAAAGGTTCAGGTGGCGAAGCCTGGCGCGGTGTTCGTGACGCACTGGGGCACAGTGGCTTCACATTCGAGTACAGCGCAACCTTTGGTCAGGCACTGACAGCAGCACGCAACGACACCTTGAGTGAGGAATACGGCAAGCGCATCGTGTTTGATTATTCCTACCGTTACTTCCACAGTGATGGATATGGCAAGGATTTCCGCATCCTCAATCTTAAAGAAGACACCACTGAGGGTAAAACCAGGATGCTGCTTTTGGGGAATCTGCTGTCGTTTTATCAGCAACAGCGGATTTTCAAAGACGGCGGTCAAGCATTGCACCCCTATCACCTTGAAAAACCGTTGTGGGTATTTGTCGGCAGCAGCGTGAACGCGGTCTATACCGAAAACAAGCAAAAACGCAGCGATGTGCTCACCATTGTGCGTTTTTTGCATCATCTGCTCACTCAGCAAAACTGGGCGGTCACGGCGATTCGAACGCTGCTCGACGGCAACACTGGGCTGACCAATCCAGACGGGCAAGATGTCTTTGCCAAGCAATTTGAATACCTAAATGATTGTCACCTCGATGCAGAAACAGTCTACCAAGCACTTTTGAAAACCGTGCTGCATACCCCCAGTGGCGGCAGTCTTCACCTGTGCGACCTGCGCGGCAGTGCGGGTGAACTAGGTCTCAAAGCCAGTGCTGGTGAGGAGTATTTTGGGCTGATCTATATTGGCGACACCAGCACCTTTAAGAAACTGGTGGAAGCGGACGATGCCGGCATCATCATCGAAGAAGATGTGGTGGCGGATTCGCTCTTTGAAGGCATCAACGATCCAGAAACAACCGTTGAGATCCTCATTGGTGCCAAAAAGTTTATGGAGGGTTGGAACTCTTGGCGGGTCTCGACGATGGGTTTGCTCAACATTGGCCGCAAAGAAGGCTCGGAAATTATCCAGCTTTTTGGGCGCGGAGTGCGGCTGCGGGGAAAGGATTTCACACTCAAGCGAAGTGCCGCCCTCGACGGCAATCATCCCAAACAATTATCGATGTTGGAGACGCTCAATCTCTTTTCAGTCCGTGCGAATTATATGTCGCAGTTTCGGGCGTACTTGGAGAAGGAAGGCATTGAGACCGAAGGCGATGTCGAGTTATTCCTGCCGATCCACACGAACGCGGATTTTCTCAATCAAGGGCTGGTTGTGCCACGCATCCCCGATAACCGCAGCTTCGCCAATGAAACCGACCTGCTCTTGCAGGTTGACCCTGAGATTCGTGTGCGGGTTGATCTATCGCTCAAGGTGCAGACGCTTGCCAGCACTGATCACGGCTTGACAACAATGGCGGCGAAAGCCGGCAGTGAGCGGACAATCGCGGACGAACGCCTGATGTTTGTGGATTGGGAGCGCGTCTACTTGGAGCTGCTGGAGTACAAAACACGCCAAAGAATGCACAATCTGGTTATCCGCCCCGAGATGCCCCGCGCTCTTTTTGATCAAAAAACACCCTCTCGCCTCTATAGCATCGTGGCGGATGATGCCATCATTCAGCCAGATACCTTTGCTGCGACTGCGCTGTTGCACGAGGTGGTTTTGACAGTGTTACGCAAATACATCGACCGTTTTTATCGTGTGCGCCAGGAACGATGGGACTCGGAGAATATGGTGTATAAAGCACTGGGTGTTGAGGATTCAAACTTCCAGGACTACATCGTCAAAGTTGCCAAGAGTGAACGAACTCTTATTGAAGCTATCCACCAATTGATCGCCGAAGCGGATTCTCTGTATCGCCAAGATTTAAGGGATTTGCCCACAATCCACTTTGATCGTCACCTATATCAACCGTTGTTAATCGAGCGCGGTGACCAAGTGCGCAGTGATCCCCCTGGCCTCAAAGCAAGCGAGCGTCAATTTGTTGAAGATCTGCGTGCTTATTGCCGTGCCGAGCGCGACCGCGCACTTGCCAAGACCAATGTGTATTTGCTACGGAATCTCAGCCGAGGCAAGGGGATCGGCTTTTTTGAAACGCGAGGGTTCTACCCTGATTTTATCCTCTGGATCAAAACTGCCCATCAGCAACGCATCGTCTTTGTCGAACCCCACGGCATGTTACATGCCGAAGCCTATCAGCACGACGACAAGGCGCGACTGCACGAGTCGCTCCCGGGGCTGGCAAAAGCGATGTGCCAGCGCACCAACAGAACCGATATTATCTTGGATTCGTTTATCATTTCCGCAACCCCATTCGCTGATCTACGCACCAGGTATGATGACGGCACCTGGGATCAAAACAGATTCACCTCAGCACATATCCTGTTTACCGAAAGATCCGCTGACTATGACTACATTTTCAAATTAATGAAGGGTGCTGCTCATTAAAAACCAACCCAACTTTACGCCGAATTGGTGGTGAAAACATGACAACAAATCTATGGATGCCGCCGCGCCAGCTCACCGATCAAGGTCAGGAGCGACGGGTGGGGATTGAGATTGAATTTAACGGGCTGTCGTTAACCGATGCCATTGCGCTGGTTGCCGAACACATCGGCGGCACAGTGGAGCACACTGGGCGCTATGATGCACGGATTACCAACGATCCTGCTGGCGACTGGCGGGTTGAGATCGACTTTGGGCTGCTCAAAGAACTTGGTCGCCGCGAACGGGGGACTGAGCATTGGGGCGAGGCACTTGAGGACACTATCGAGCAGTTGTTGCTGATGGTCTCGGAACCATTGGTGCCCGTGGAGATCATCACTCCGCCGCTGCCGCTGACGCGGATCGCCGAGGTCGAGTCGCTGATTGCCGCCTTGCGCACTGCTGGCGCGCGCGGCACCCATGACCATCCTCTGCATGCGTTTGGACTGCAACTTAATCCTGAGCTGCCCAGTTTGGAAACACCAATGATCGTCAGTTATTTCAAGGCATTTTTGTTGCTGCACGATTGGCTCTGGCAACGCTCGGCTGTTGATTGGACGCGCCGCCTGACCTTTTTCGCCGATCCGTTTGCCACGGATTATCTGCGTCAGGTCATCGACCCCTGCTACTGGCCAGCGCAAGACCAATTGATCGACGACTATCTCGCCGCCAATCCCACCCGCAATCGGGCGCTGGATCTGTTGCCGCTGTTTGCTCATCTCGATGCCGAGCGCGTCAAGCAGGTGGTCACCGATGAGCGAGTCAGTGCCCGCCCGACATTCCATTATCGGCTGCCCAACAGCGACATTGACAATCCACAATGGGGGTTGTTTGTTCCATGGAATGATTGGGTTATTGTCGAGCGATTGGCGGGCGAACGGCTACAATTAGATGGATTAGGGCAACAACTGGCGGTCTGGCTTGACCGTGGGGCTGATGCCAACGATCACGCATATCACCAGGCATTGACAACATGGCTGACACCACAACACCTTTAATTGCAATCAGCGGCCCACGCCACGGAGCGCGAATGGTGCGGCGACTGGTCGCACTGGCGGTGCGGCTCAGTGGTGGACGCGCCCGTCAGGTCAGACCCGGTACCGAGCAGCCACTGGCCAATGCCAGTGGGGTGATCATCACCGGCGGCCATGACATCGATCCAGTGCTCTATGCTGCTGCGCCCGAGGTGGTGCCAAAGTATGACCAAGAACGCGACCAGTTTGAATCGACGCTGATTGATGCGGCGCTAGCGCAGCAATTGCCGCTGCTGGGCATCTGTCGCGGTGCGCAATTACTGAATGTGTGTCGCGGTGGCAGTCTGTTTCAGGATCTGCGTCCGCGCCGCCAGCACACCTCCAACCGCCGAACGCTGTTGCCACTGAAAACGCTGCAACTGCAGCCAGACAGCACGCTGGCGCGCTGGTTGGCAACTGATACAACGCGGATCAACAGCCTGCACAACCAGGGCATTGACCGCCTCGGCACGGGCCTGCGCATCGCTGGGCGTGACCTCGATGGCATTGTGCAAGCCGTCGAAGATCCTGATTACGGCTTTTTGGTGGGCGTGCAATGGCATCCGGAATTTCTGCTCTATCTGGCCCGCCAGCGCGAGCTATTTCGCCGTTTGGTGAGCGCGGCGGGTTTGGTTTGCCGCCAGCGATCAGATGAATGTCTGGATAACAGAGTGAATGGCCACTATGAAAGCTAACTTAATACTGGCTTTGTTGCTGCGCTATAGTGTCGCGCTAGGTTTCTGGGTATTGTTGGCAGGAACCGCCACTGCGGATCTTGTTGCCGGATGTATCGTGGCGGGGCTGGCTACAGCGGTAAGCGTTAGGCTCATGCGGCCGCGTCCAGGACAGCGCGATCTGTTGGCTGCGGTGCAATTGGTGTTGAGCTTTTTGTGGCAATCGCTGGTCTCTGGTTTTGACATTAGCTGGCGGGTGCTGCATCCCAAGCTGCCGCTGCATCCAGGGCTGGTGCGTTATCCTACGCAATTGCCCCCTGGCACTTTGCGCAGTAGCTTTGCTGCACTCACCGGCGCGATTCCTGGTGCGTTGCCGGTTGGTGCCGAGGCCGATGGATCGCTGATTTATCATTGTCTGGATACCACCGCGCCCTTGCTGGAGCAGTTGCAACGCGATGAGGAGCGCATTCGGCGGGCGGCGGGATTGGTCGCTGCACAATCAACTTTAACACAAAAAAGATGAATACTTTTTTATTAGCAACCGCTGTGTTGATTTTGGCGATGGTCGCGCTTGGGCTGGCAAGACTGCTCATCGGACCTGGGCCGGCTGATCGCTTGATGGCGGGGCAATTGCTCGGCACGGGTGGTGTCACCGCGCTGTTGTTGCTTGGCACCGCCACCAAAACTGCGGGGGTGATTGACTTGGCGTTGGTGTTGGCACTGCTGGCGGTGTTTAATTCGGTGATTTTTGTCAAAAGCGCGTCAATTTTAAATCAATCGCTCCCTAAATGATGCTATTCACTGATTTGTATACCTATAGTCTGGTGGGACTGGGTGCGCTGTTTTTTTGCACAGGCACCATTGGTCTGCTGCGCTTTCCTGATTCGCTCTCGCGTCTTCATGCCCTCACCAAGGCCGATAATCTTGGGCTTGGGCTGGTAGTGATTGGGCTATTGCCGCAAACACACTGGCCATTGGGGGCAATGAAATTGATCGCGGTGTGGCTTCTGGCAGTGCTGGCGAGCACCACAGTCGGGCAGATGGTCGGCGAGGCCATCCGGCGCGGGGTGCCGTTTCGATGACGCTGACCCTGTTTGCTGATCTTGGGCTTTTGATCATCTTGCTTGGTTTGGCGATCATCACGGCGTTTGCACGGCCAGCCTTTGTTGCGGTCGCCGCCTACATGGCCTATGGCTTGGTGATGGCACTGGCGTGGGTGCGTTTAGCCGCCGTCGATGTCGCATTGACCGAGGCCGCCATTGGCAGCGGATTGACCGGGATGCTATTGCTCGGCGCGGTGGCGTGGAATCAGCGTCAAACCGAAGCGCACCCGCGCCGGCGACAGATTCGGCTGCAAGTGCCAGCAACCCATCCACTGTTGATCATTGTGGTGGCAGCGGTCTGTGCTGGTGTCAGTGCCGTGCTGGCCTGGGTGGTGGTGACTTTGCCAGAGCCGCCGACCTTGCAAGTTGAACAGGTGCGCCTGGCCTTGCCTGCCACCGGGCTTGGCAATCCGGTCACCGGCGTACTGCTCGCCTTTCGTGCTATCGACACCCTGTTGGAATCGGTGGTGTTGGTGTTTGCACTGGTTGGGGTGTGGTCACTGGCGGATGATGCCGCCTGGGGTGGACGACCGCGCTCATTGCGTCTGGTGCAACACAGCCATGCCTTAACTCTGCTGGGCCAACTGTTGCCGCCTTTTGGTGTGTTAATGGGGTTGTATCTATTTTGGGCGGGCGCTGATGCCCCCGGCGGTGCTTTTCAGGGCGGAACCCTGCTGGCAGCGATGTGGGTGTTGGCGCTCAGTGCTGGTCTCGCCAAGGTGCCGGCAGTCAGCAACCGCCAACTGCGGCTGTTGATCAGCATCGGCTCGCTGCTGTTTCTCGCCATTGGGCTGGCAGGCTGGGCGGGTGGTGTCGGCTTTCTCGGCTATCCTGCGGGCTGGAGTAAGGCATTGATTTTAATTATTGAAGCCACACTCACGCTGTCGATTGCGGTGACACTGGGGATGCTGGTTGCCGGTCGCCCCCATCGAGCACTTCCGCGCTGATGGTTGCCTCTACTTGGTTTGGTCTGGGAGCGGCACTGATCATTGGTTTGAGCCTGTTTCAGGTGATTATCAATCCCGAACCCTTGCGTAAGGTGTTGGCATTTAATCTACTCGGCAGTGCGGTCTTTGTACTGTTTGGGGTGTTGGCGCGACGCGGTGGTGGACGAATTGATGGGGTTGCCTTTGCTGATCCAGTGCCCCAAGCATTGATTATCACTGGTTTGGTGGTCGCTTTTGCTGCCACCGTGCTCGCAGTGGCGCTGGTGTTGCGCCTGCTGCAAGCCGAATGTGCAACCCAAGACCACGACACGGAATGTCGCATTGATGACTGAGCTTGCGGTCTTTGGTGGCAAACAGCTTGTGGTGTTGGCACTGATCATGCCGCTGCTCGGCGCACTGTTGGCGTTTACGATTGGTGGGCGGACGGCGCGTTGGATTGCACTGCTCACCGCATTGGTGGAGCTAGTGGTTGTTGTCAGTCTCGCTTGGATCGTGGTGGATCAGCAGATTGTTGTTGAGTATCAGCTTGGCGGTTGGGAGCCACCCTTAGGGGTGCGTTTGCGTGCTGATGGTGCGACCGTGTTGGTTTTATTGACCGCAACAGTGGTAATGACTGCAACCATGATCAGCGCCCATGCTGATTGGCAACCACTGCCTGATCAACACGAAACCCGCGCCGGCTTGGTATTTTGGACATTGCTCCCGGCGCTGTGGGCGGCATTCAATACCGTGCTGCTCAGTCAAGACCTGTTTAATCTATTCGTCGCGCTGGAGATTCTCACCTTTTGCGCGGTGCCGCTGGTGTGTCTGAATGGCAAGGCTGAAACCTTTGCTGCGGCATTGCGCTATCTGCTGTTTGCGCTGCTTGGCTCGGTGCTGTATCTACTCGGTGCGGGGCTGATCTATGGCTTGTGGGGAACGCTGGACATCGGTCTGTTGGCACTTGAAATCAGCAAACTCAACAGGTATCCGCCGGCATTGAGCCTAGCACTGGGGTTGATGACCGCTGGTCTGATGGCAAAAACCGCCATTGTGCCGCTGCATCTGTGGCTGCCACCGGCACATGCTGGCGCGCCAGCACCTGTCAGCGCGATTCTTTCCGCTGTGGTGGTCAAGGCAGCGTTTGTGGTGTTGTTGCGGCTGTGGTTTGAGCTGATGCCAGGCTCCGCAGATACCATGGTGGCACAGACGCAAGGGGTTCTCGGTGGGCTGGCGATTGTACTCGGCGGGGTGTTGGCGCTGCGCCAGTCTCGCCTAAAACCAATGATCGCCTATTCAACTATCGCTCAGATGGGCTATCTGTTTTTGGTGTTTCCACTGGCAGGAGCTGCATCAGCCTGGGGTGCGGGATTGCTGCATCTGTGTTCTCATGCCTTGGCAAAGGCCGCCTTGTTTCTTGCCGCTGGCCAAATCATCACCCACTTTGGCGATGATCGCATCGACCACCTGGCTGGATTGGGGCATGTCATGCCGTTGACCTTGTTGGCATTTGGGGTTGCTGGATTCTCACTGATGGGGCTGCCGCCCACTGGCGGTTTTGTCGCCAAATGGTGGCTGTTACAAGCCGCAATTGAGACCGGTCACTGGGGCTGGGCGGTGCCGATTTTATTCGGCGGATTGCTCACCGCTGGCTATGTGTTTCGGGTGTTGGCGGTTGCCTTGCGCCCTGCTGCCACGCCCGCGCTTGCCGCCAGCACAGTTCCGCACACGGCAAATGCCATGATCCTGCTGTTGGCACTGTCTTCGCTGTTGCTGGGGCTTGCCGCTCTCGGCACTGGGCTACCGCCACAATGACCATACAGTGGTTACTTCCAGTTGCATTAGCAACACCGCTTGTTGCATTGCTCACTGCGCTATGCTCGCGGCTGCGCCCCTGGCTGCCGAACCTGCTGTGGCTGCTGCCCTTGCCAGCTCTGGTGGCGGCTGTGCTTGCTCTGCATGGAATCCCGTTGGCGTTCACTTTAAGCGGACTTAGCTTCGCGCTCGATCAGCCCGGGGCGATGCTGCTTGCCGCTGCCGCGCTATTGTGGTCGCTGGCGGGGCTGGCAGTTCCAGCAGTGTTAGATCAGCCATCGGCAACACGGCTAAGTCTGTGGTGGCTGCCTACGCTGGCAGGCAGTCTGGCGGTGTTTGGTGCCGCCGATCTGTTAAGTTTTTATCTTGCTTATGCCATCGTTGGCATGTCGAGCTGGGGGCTAATTGGTCATGCTGACCATATCCAAGCGCGCCATGCCGCAGGTGGCTATCTGATTTTTGCACTCAGTGGCGAGCTGTGTGTGCTTATGGCCTGTGTATTGTTGGCAGCCCCCTTGTCTGCGCAAACTGGGCTGAGCTTTGATGCTGTCACCGCCGCCTTGCCAAGCTCGCCCTGGCGACATGCCGCAGTTGGACTGTTGATGCTAGGGCTGGGAATCAAAATCGGCTTGGTGCCGCTGCATAGCTGGATGCCGCTGGCTTACAGTGCCGCCCCGCCAGTGGCAGCAGCAGTGATTGCTGGTGCAGCCAGCAAGGCAGGAATCATTGGTCTCATTCGGCTGTTGCCGATTGCCGAGGGATTGATGAGCACCTGGGGGCTGATGCTGGCGGTGTTGGGGCTGGTCACCGCATTTTATGGGCTGTTGATTGGTGTTAAACAGCGGCAGCCTGCGGCGGTGCTGGCATATTCCAGTATCAGCCAACTGGGGCTGACCGCGAGTCTGCTGGGGGTGGGGCTGATGAGTGCCGAGCCACTGTCACGAGCCGCCGCCGTGTTTTATGCCGCCCATCACCTACTGGTTAAGGGGGTGTTGTTTTTGGCATTGGCATTGATTATGGTCAGCGGGGCGCGCTGGCGGGTGCTGCTTGGGGTGACGCTGTTGGGGCTGAGTCTTGCCGGACTGCCACTGACGGCGGGTTTTCTTGCCAAGCTTGGGCTCAAGCCGATTCTTGGTGATGGAACCATCGGCCTGCTTGCCAGCCTCGCAGCGGCAGGAACCACATTGTTGATGCTGCACTTCGTCAGACGGCTAGCCGCCACGCAACCGGTATCGCCCACTGTGCTCGCCCCTCAGGCATGGCTGGCGTTGGGATTGTTAAGCCTTGCCGCGCTGATTGTGCCCTGGCTGCTGGTGCCGCTATCCTTAGGGCAGCCAATGCGGCTGGCACTTGGGCTGCCCGTCGATCAGATTCCGATCTGGAATGTGCCTTGGTCACTGACACGATGGATTGAGTTTTGGCAGCAACTCATCAGCGCCCCGGGGCTTGGCAAGGCACTCTGGCAGGTGCTGTGGCCGCTGTTGTTTGGTGGACTGATCGCCCTGGCGTTGTGGCTGCCACCGCTCCCCCCTGGCGATGTCTTATTGCTCGTCGAACGCTTAGGGCTACGCATCGTCTGCCGCATTGGCGAGCAAATCCAACGACTAGAGCACCATCTACGCGCCTGGCCAGTGGCGGGGCTGGCATTGCTAGGGCTGGTTTTATTGTTTGCTGTGATGCTGATGGGATAGTGGGTCAGTTAAGTCCATTGACTTAGCAACTAAAAATAGCACCTATCCCTAAAGGGATAGGCTCGCCGCCGCTTTCCTGCCCTTCAGTGGAATGTTGGAATTGCGGCTGGGTGCGTATAGTGAGCAGTCGATGGAAGCTAGCAACTGTTCTTTAATTCATATATAAAGTTTTTACATTCGCTCAGGATGAGCAGGTTTAAGAGCTGCTAAAAGCAGTTTAACGGTAGGGTGACAGAGGACATCGCAAGTGGCGGGGCTTAGACCGCAAACTGAGCGTCAAGGGCTTGAGTTGGGCGATTCGTCGCGTCAACCAAGTGCGGATAAATCCATTGCTCAAAAATGAGCAAGTTTAATGGAGCAGATATAGCGCAATGGCAATCGAGAAGCACCATACCCCGATGATCGATCAACTAGAGAGCGGTCCTTGGCCGAGTTTTATCTCTGGTATCAAACGGCTGCGCGACGAGCATCCGGACGAGCGGATCAATAAAGTCACCAACGATCTACTCGGACAATTAGAACATTCATACGAAACCCGCAAGGGCTATTGGAAAGGTGGCACTGTGTCGGTTTTCGGCTACGGTGGCGGCATCATTCCACGCTTTTCCGAAGTCGGCAAAGCCTTCCCTGAATCCAAAGAATTTCACACTATCCGCGTTCAGCCACCAGCCGGCAATCATTACACCACCTCCATGCTCCGCCAACTGGCCGATAGCTGGGAGAAACATGGGTCAGGGCTGGTGACCTTCCACGGTCAGACTGGCAACATCATGTTCATTGGGGCGACCACCCAAGCCACGCAGAATTTTTTTGATGACATTAACGATTATGGCTGGGACTTAGGCGGCGCAGGCCCTTGTGTGCGCACTGCAATGTCCTGTGTTGGCTCGGCGCGTTGTGAAATGTCTTGCACCAACGAGCTTAAAGCCCATCGGCTTCTCGTTAACAATTTTGTCGATGATGTGCATCGTCCAGCGTTGCCCTATAAGTTTAAGTTCAAAGTATCGGGCTGTGCCAACGATTGCCAAAACGCCATTGAACGCTCTGACTTTGCCGTGCTTGGCACCTGGCGCGACGACATGAAGGTCGATCAAAGCGAGGTCAAAGCCTATCTTAAAAAGAAAGGGCGGCAATACATCGTTGATAATGTGATCACCCGCTGTCCCACCAAGGCGTTATCACTCAATGATGACGATACGCTGGCAGTGAATAATCGTGATTGTGTGCGCTGTATGCACTGTCTGAATGTCATGCCCAAGGCGTTGCATCCTGGCGACGACAAAGGTGTGACCATCCTCATTGGCGGTAAACGCACCCTCAAAATCGGCGATCTGATGGGCACCGTGGTGGTGCCATTCAAAAAGCTCGAAACCGAAGAAGACTATGAATCCATGGTCGAGCTTGCCGAAACCATCATCGATTTCTGGGCTGAGAATGGGCTGGAGCACGAGCGTTGTGGTGAGATGATCGAGCGCATTGGGCTGGCGAATTTTCTCGACGGCATCGGCATCGAGGCGGATCCCAACATGCTCAGTCATCCGCGTCAAAGTTCTTACATCCGCATGGATGATTGGGACGAGGCTGCCGAGCAGTGGTTTGAGCGTCAGGCCGAGCGGGCTGCGGGCTAAATCAATACAGTCGCGGGTGGTCATGCGCCCGCTGTCGTTATTTAATCATTATTATTGACGAAACAAACTTCTGGAGGTTCACCCGATGGCAGCTAAAGACATGCGCGAGCCAATCGAGTCCGGCTGTCCCGATCCTTGGCAGTATATGCATCCGGTGATGCGCAAAAATTTCGGACAGTGGAAATATCACGACCATCCGCGCCCGGGCGTGTTGCGCCATGTCGCCTATAGTGGCGATGAAATTTGGACAGTCAAGGCGGGCACCCAACGAATTTTGGATGTTTTCACCCTGCGCAAACTCTGCGACATTGGTGATGAGTTCGCTGATGGCCATGTGCATTTTACCCTGCGTTCGAATATCGAATATTTGGTGACCACTGAGGCAAAAGTCCAGCCGCTGATCGACGCGCTTGAAGGTGCTGGCTTTATCGTCGGTGGCACACAGAATTCGGTGGCAATGATCTCGCACACCCAGGGCTGGCTGCATTGTGACATTCCCGGCACCGATGCCTCGGGCGTGGTCAAGGCGATGATGGACGAGCTGATTGACGAGTTCCGCAACGCCAACATGCCCAACCGCGTGCATATCACCACCTCATGCTGTCAGATCAACTGCGGTGGTCAGGGCGATATCGCCATCAATGTTCAGCACACCAAGCCACCAAAGATCAATCACGATCTGGTTGCTA
>SKYD01000168.1 GCA_007128075.1 Thiorhodovibrio sp. | reverse complement strand
TGTTTGGAATTTGCTTAGGGCATCAACTGTTGGGGCTGGCGTGCGGCGCATCGACGCTCAAAATGAAATTCGGGCATCATGGTGCCAATCACCCGGTTGCCGAGCTTGCCAGCGGGCGGGTGATGATCAGCAGTCAGAATCATGGCTTTGCCATTGACGAGACCAGTCTGCCAGCGGAGGTCATCGCCACCCATCGCTCGCTGTTTGATGGCTCTTTGCAAGGAATTTGCCATCGCACCCTGCCCGCTTTTGGCTTTCAGGGACACCCCGAGGCCAGCCCCGGCCCGCACGATGTCGCGCCCTTGTTTGGGCAATTTATTGATCTGATGCGCCAGCGCGCTTACTAAGGCTTAGCTATGCCCAAACGCACTGATATACAAAGTATTCTCATCATCGGCGCTGGCCCAATCGTCATCGGCCAGGCGTGTGAGTTCGATTATTCCGGCGCTCAAGCGTGCAAGGCTCTGCGCGAAGAGGGCTATCGCGTCATTCTGGTCAACTCCAATCCCGCCACCATCATGACCGACCCCGAGATGGCGGATGCCACCTATGTCGAGCCGATCACCTGGCGGGTGCTGGAGCGCATCATCGAGCGCGAGCGTCCCGATGCCATTTTGCCGACCATGGGCGGTCAGACTGCGCTCAACTGTGCGCTGGATCTGGATCGCAAAGGGGTGCTGGCGCGTTATGGTGTCGAGCTGATTGGTGCCTCCAAGGAGGCGATTGACAAGGCCGAAGACCGCGATCTGTTTCGCCAGGCGATGCGTAAAATTGGGCTGGACATGCCGCGCTCAGCAATCGCCCATAGCCTCGAAGAGGCGTTGCAAGTGCAGGCCTCGATTGGCTTTCCGACCATCATCCGTCCATCCTTTACCCTGGGCGGCAGTGGTGGCGGCATCGCCTACAACACCGAAGAATTTGAAGAAATCTGTCGGCGCGGGCTGGATTTGTCGCCGACGCACGAGCTGCTGATCGAAGAATCGGCGCTGGGCTGGAAAGAGTTCGAGATGGAGGTGGTGCGTGATCGCGCTGATAACTGCATCATCGTCTGTTCGATTGAAAACCTTGATCCGATGGGGGTGCATACCGGCGATTCAATCACCGTAGCTCCAGCGCAAACCCTGACCGACAAGGAATACCAAATCATGCGCAATGCCTCGATTGCGGTGTTGCGCGAGATTGGTGTCGATACTGGCGGCTCCAATGTGCAGTTTGCGATCAATCCTGCCGATGGGCGCATGATCATCATCGAGATGAATCCACGGGTGTCGCGCTCCTCAGCACTCGCCTCCAAAGCCACCGGCTTTCCGATTGCCAAGGTCGCTGCCAAGCTGGCAGTGGGCTACACCCTGGATGAGCTGCGCAACGAGATCACCGGCGGAGCCACTCCAGCCTCGTTTGAGCCAACCATTGATTATGTGGTCACCAAGGTGCCGCGCTTTGCTTTTGAAAAATTCCCGCACGCTGATGCCAAGCTGACCACGCAGATGAAATCGGTCGGCGAGGTGATGGCGATTGGGCGTACTTTTCAAGAATCCTTGCACAAAGCCCTGCGCGGTCTGGAAACCGACAAAGACGGCTTTAACAACATGCTCGATCTCGCCGACCCTGCCAGCATTGACCGGCTGCGCAATGAGATCGCCCAGCCCGGAGCCGAGCGGATTTTTTATCTCGCTGACGGGTTGCGTGCCGGAATGACAGTTGACGAGATTCAGGAACTCTCTGGCATCGATCCCTGGTTTTTGCACCAGATCGACGAATTGGTCTCCATCGCCCATGAGGTCAAGGTGCAGGGCATCGCCGCGCTCGATGCCGAGCGGTTGCGTGAGCTCAAGCGCAAAGGATTTTCGGATCGACGCTTAGCGACGCTGACTGGCAGCGATGAGTTGACGATTCGCCAGCGGCGCTGGGAACTGGGCGTGCGTCCAGTCTATAAGCGCGTCGATACCTGCGCTGCTGAATTTGCCGCCAGTACCGCCTATCTGTATTCCACCTATGAGGAAGAATGCGAAGCCGCGCCAACGAGCGCCAACAAGATCATGGTGCTCGGTGGCGGGCCGAATCGCATCGGCCAGGGCATTGAGTTTGATTATTGCTGTGTTCATGCCGCGCTGGCGCTGCGTGAGGATGGCTTTGAGACCATCATGGTCAACTGCAATCCGGAAACGGTCTCAACCGATTATGACACCTCGGATCGGCTGTATTTCGAGCCGTTGACCTTAGAAGATGTACTCGAAATTGTCGCCAAAGAGCAGCCGTTCGGGGTCATCGTCCAGTATGGCGGCCAGACCCCGCTCAAACTCGCCCGCGATCTGGAAGCCGCCGGGGTGCCGATCATTGGTACCTCGCCGGACTCGATTGATTTAGCCGAAGATCGCGAACGCTTTCAACAGCTTATCCATCAGTTAGCCCTCAAACAGCCGCCCAACACCACGGCACGCAGTGAAGACGAAGCGATTGATCTTGCTGCCTCCATCGGCTATCCGCTGGTGGTGCGTCCGTCTTATGTGCTTGGTGGACGGGCGATGGAGATTGTCTACGATGAAAGCGAGCTACGGCGTTATATTCGCAATGCGGTCAGTGTCTCCAACGCCTCGCCGGTGTTGCTGGATCGTTTTCTCGATGAGGCGATTGAGGTCGATGTTGATGCGGTCTGCGATGGTCAGCAGGTGTTGATCGGCGGGATCATGGAACACATCGAACAGGCCGGTGTTCATTCTGGCGATTCTGCCTGCTCACTGCCGCCCTATACCCTGCCGCTGGCGCTTCAGGATCGGATGCGCGAGCAGATGACCAAGCTGGCGCTGGCACTCGGGGTGCGCGGACTGATGAATGCACAGTTTGCGATTCAGGGCGAGGAGCTGTACATCTTAGAGGTTAATCCCCGTGCCTCGCGCACCGTGCCCTTTGTCTCTAAAGCGGTCGGGGTGCCACTGGCGAAAGTTGGGGCGCGCTGCATGGCGGGGCGCTCGCTTGCCGAGCAGGGGCTGACCCGTGAGCTAAGACCCAAGCATGTGTTTGTCAAAGAGGCGGTGTTTCCGTTCATCAAATTCCCTGGCGTGGACACCTTGCTTGGCCCTGAGATGAAATCCACCGGCGAGGTGATGGGCGTGGGCGAGACCTTCGGCGAGGCATTTGCCAAGGCTGCCGAAGGCGCGGGGACACGGCTTCCGCGCCCGGGCAAGGCGATGTTGAGTGTCCGCGAGGTTGATAAAGCGCGGCTGGTGCGGGTGGCGCGTGATCTGGTTGAACTGGGCTTTACGCTCTATGGCACCCATGGCACGGCTGAGGCGATGCGTGCTGCCGGGCTTGACTGTCAGGGAGTCAATAAGGTCAAGGAAGGTCGCCCGCACATTGTTGATATGATTAAGAATAACGAGATCAGCTTTATCATCAACACCACGGAAGGCGTGCAGGCGATTGCTGATTCTGCCGCGATCCGCCGCGCTGCGCTACAATACAAAGTCAGCTATACCACGACCCTAGCTGGTGCCGAGGCCACCTGTATGGCACTCAAGCAGGCCGAGGTGCTGGCTGTCAACCGTTTACAAGATTTGTATTAACTGCCAACCGCCCCGCCAATCGGGGCGTGGCTGCTCGCATCCGAGCAGCCCCAGCCAACGAGGATGTTTCCCATGCACAAAGTCCCTCTGACAGCCAGAGGCGCTGAGTTATTGCGCACTGAATTGGATCAACTCAAGCGCGTTGAGCGCCCCAAGGTCATCGAGGCGATTGCCGAGGCACGCGCTCACGGTGATCTTAAAGAAAACGCCGAATACCACGCCGCCCGCGAACAGCAGGGCTTTATTGAAGGGCGGATTCAAGAACTTGAAAGCAAGCTCGCCAATGCCGAGATCATTGATGTGACCCAGATCGCTGCCAACGGCAAGGTGGTGTTTGGGGCAACCGTGGAGGTGCTGGAGATCGACAAGGACGAGGAGCACACCTTTATCATCGTCGGCGATGATGAGGCGGACATCAAACAGAATAAAATATCGATCAGCTCACCGATTGCCCGCGGACTGATTGGCAAAATCGAGGGCGATACCGCGCTGATTCAAGCCCCAGGTGGGGTGAGGGAGTTTGAAATTTTAACGGTGCGGTACATTTAAAAGAACGAGGCGCGTGAATAGTCACTGCGAACAAAGCATTTTAGTGTATTGTTTATAGCTAGACTAAGTTTAGCTAGCTTGAGGTATCGCTGATGCAAACACAGTTCAATATTCACGAAGCCAAGACTCATCTGTCGCAGATCATTGAACAAGTTGAGTCTGGTGGCGAAGCGGTCATTGCTCGAGCGGGCAAGCCGGTCGTGCGCCTTGTCCCCATCGAAACACCCCCCGGTCGGCGCGTACTCGGCAGACTGGCCGGACAATTCAAAATTCCCTTAGATGACAGCCAACCACTGCCCGAGACACCGGCAGCATTCATCGATGCAATGGAAGGGCGTTGATGCGCATACTTCTTGAACAGAGACAATGCGGCTGATGAGTACAGACTCGGTCATCGGGCGGTATTTGGTCGAGCAAGTTTAAGGACTTTTGGTTGTGGCTATCAAGAAGCTCCCGCAAGCCAGGCGCAATTGTGTCATAATTAGCATATTTAATTGACAGTTATTCTCATGCAGCTCACAACACTCACTCCTAAAAAATCCCTCAATAAAGCCTATTTGAAAGTCAAGCCGCTGCGTGCCGAGTTTGATTGTTTCAAAGCAAATTTGCGCACCTTGCTGGAGCGGATTCATATCACTGAAAGTGAGGAGTTTCATAAAAATCTAATCATTGATTTTTTGAAGAACACCTATTATGACCCGCAGTATTTGATCAATACCAAGGGGCGCACTGATTTGGTGATTTACAATGGTGCGAAGCTAAGCAGCTCGGTTGGGGTTATTTTTGAGACCAAAAAACCAACCAACAGTGCTGAGATGCTCAGTTTTGAAAAGGGCAATGTCAAAGCATTGCAGGAACTGGTGCTGTACTATTTGCGAGAACGCATCACCCACAACAATTTAGAAGTTAGGCATTTGGTGGTCACCAATAGCGTCGATTGGTTTATTTTTGATGCTGTGGTATTTGATCGGCTGTTTGCTCAAAATAAAGCCTTTGTTCAACAGTTTATTGACTTTGAAAGTGGTCGTTTAGCGGATACCAAAACTGATTGTTTCTACAAACAGCTTGCCGAGCCGTTCATTGATCGCATCAGCACCCCGCTTGAATGCACCTATTTAAACTTTCGCCAGGTGCAAGATTTGCTTGAGCGTGGCGATGACAGTGCGCTGATTGCTGTCTTTAAATTATTCTCACCTGAGCATCTATTAAAGCGTCCATTTGCTAACGACAGCAATCGACTTGATAAACGCTTTTACGGCGAGTTGTTGCATATTATTGGGTTGACTGAATCCAAAGTTGGTAGTAAAAAACTCATCGGTCGCAATCCGCCAGATGCCCGTCACAGTGGCACATTAATCGAAGAAGCAATGATCCAGCTCGATAGCCTTAAAAAACTCAGCCGCTTGCCTAACCCGCGCCAATTTGGCAGCGAGCCACAAGAGCAGATATTTGCTGTTGCTCTTGAGTTATCGATTACTTGGATCAATCGCATCCTGTTTCTAAAACTGCTCGAAGCGCAATTGCTGACCTACCATCACGGTGATCCTGACTATGCGTTTCTCAACAGTGACACATTGAAATGCTATGGTCAACTGAATCGCTTATTTTTTCAGGTACTGGCTCGCCAACATGACCAACGCCACCCGGATGTCAAAACCGCATTTTCCAAAGTCCCTTATCTTAACTCTTCGTTATTTGAGCCAACCGATTTAGAACAAATCACGCTGTTTATCAGCAATCTCACCAATCATAAGACCGTTCCTATTTTTGCGCACACTGTACTTAAAGATGCGCTGGGCAATAAGCGAAGTGGAGAGTTATCAACGCTGGATTATTTGTTTCAATTTCTTAACGCCTATGATTTTAGTAGCGAGGGCAAAGAAGAGATTCAAGAAAATAATAAAACACTGATCAATGCCGCAGTGTTGGGCTTAATTTTTGAGAAAATTAACGGCTATCAAGATGGCTCCTTTTTCACGCCGGGTTTTATTACCATGTATATGTGCCGTGAAACTATTCGCAATGCAGTGATACAAAAATTTAATACTGTGAAACAGTGGAATTGCAAAACTATAGAAGACCTGTATGACGCGATTGAGGATCGCAGCGAAGCAAATCAGATTATTAACAGCCTTAAAATTTGCGATCCAGCCGTTGGCTCGGGACATTTTCTGGTCTCAGCACTGAATGAATTGATAGCGATTAAACATGATCTCAAAATTTTACAAGACCGCGATGGCAAGCGGCTGAAAGAATACCAGATCGAAGTTGTTAATGATGAGTTGATTATCACTGACGATGACGGCGAGCTGTTTGAATACCATCCCAACAACAAAGAACGCCAGCGTCTTCAAGAAGCCTTGTTTCACGAAAAACAAATGCTGATTGAACAATGCCTTTTTGGTGTTGATATTAACGATAACTCAGTGAAAATCTGTCGCCTGCGGCTGTGGATTGAGCTATTAAAAAATGCGTATTACAAAAATGCAACCGAGCTTGAAACCTTTCCTAATATCGATATTAACATCAAATGCGGGAATTCTTTAGTGAGCCGCTTTGCGCTTGATGCTGATCTCAAACAGGCATTACAAAAAAATCAAAGAACAATTGAGGACTATCGTCTTGCTGTCGATACTTACCGCAATGCCAACAACAGTGAACAGAAAAGCGACATGCAGCGCCTGATTGCTGACATTAAAGCTGATTTTAGAAGCGAAATTTTTGCGAATGATCCACAGCTTAAAAAACTAATTACGATAAAAAACGAGCTATACATGCTCACTCGTCAACAAGAAATGCTTGAAATGAGCAAAAAAGATCAGGCGGTTCGGGATAAAAAAATTACTCAGTTGATCAAAGAGATTAAACAAATCGAGGCAGAAATTGAGGAGACCAAGTCGAACACAATTTTTGAAAATGCGTTTGAATGGCGGTTTGAGTTTCCCGAAGTTTTAAATGATGATGGAGATTTTATCGGTTTTGATGTAGTGATTGGCAATCCACCGTATGGGATCAAATTTAATGAAAGTGAAAAACACTACTTTAAATCAAAATTTTATTTAAATGAAGATATTTATACTTTATTTATTGAGCTTGGGATTAACATTGTCAGAAAAACATTTTATGTATCGTTGATCAACCCAATTACATGGCTTACAGGAGTCAAATACAAAAAAACAAGAAGCCTTTTTGTGAGCGACATGTCTCTAATTAAAGCAATTAACCTTCCTTATGATATTTTTCCTGATGCTTATGTAGACACAGGTATTTATTTTTTCCAAAAAATGTTTAACGATGAAACCCAAGCTTTTGAATTTAATACTAAAGAAAAAATTCAGCTTGAAAGCTTTAATAAAATTAACTTTAAAATTATTAGTAGGAAAAATTGGATTAACAGGCAAGATTTAAAAATAAATTTAAACGAATTATATGGTTCAATTTTTTTAAAGTTAGATTCTTTTTCCAATAAAATTTCTGATTTTTGCGAAACCGCAAGAGGGATTTTAGCTGATAACAAAAATTACAAAAATCAACCTAGCACTAATTGTAAACAAGTATTTACAGGAAAACTGAACAGATATGCAATAGATAATATTTTTCAATTTATTGAATATAACGATACAATAAAAGAAAAACCTAACAGTTATATGTTTTTTGTTGGTGAAAGAATTTTAGTTAGAAGAATAATTAGTCGTCAATTTAGAATAATGGCTACTATCACTGATAGAGAATTTGTTTGTAAAAAAGATATTTATATTATTAAAATAAATGACGATGCTTTTAACTATAAATATGTTTTAGCATTGCTTAACTCTAGTCTGCTTTCATTTTATAAAACAAATAATTCAGGCTCCGCAAAAAAAGATGATTTTACTCAAATTACTTTAGGGGATATTAGACAGCTTCCAATTCCAAAAATAGAAGACATAAAACAAAAACCTTTTATTCATCTAGTTGAGAAAATTTTATCTAAAAAAATGAAAGATATAAATGCTAACACCACTAATTTGGAAAGCCAAATCGACCAGCTTGTTTATCAACTCTATGGCTTAACTGCCGAAGAGATTCAAATTGTCGAAAACGCAACAACATCAAAGGGTAGTGACCTAATGTCAAGTGCTACTTCTGAATCCCCATGAGCGGTTAGTTAATCAATCCCAATCCGTGCCTTTGATATAACACGAAGAGCCGACTCAAATCACTGCCAAATCTACGGGGACGCTTTCGGATTGGGCAAAATAGCGGGCGAGGAAGTCATCAAAGGACAATTGATCTTGCGCCTCAATTTGCTGCTGGCGCTGATGGGATTCAGCGGCAAGTTGTTCAAGCCACTGTTGCTTGGCGGCTGGCAGCGGCTGTGCTAAAAAATAGTCGCGATGTTGGGTAGTGAGTTGACGCGCCAAGGCGGCAAAACCTAACCCTTGGCTGCGCATGGTCGCTAACATCTGCGCCGAGGGAGTCGCCTCGGGATCATCAATTTTGCACTGTTGTGCGACGACGCTGGCACGATGGGGTCCAATTGTATCGCCGTCGAGTACCTCAGCAACGGCAATTAAATCCTCGTCTAGCTCTTTAAGCCATTGCTTTAACTTGATCGGCTGCCCGCGACGCTCAAGAACAAGCTCAGGATCGCGTCCACGATGGGCTGCTAACAGCTCATTGGCATCAATCGCCCGCCGCTCGCGGGCATCAATACGCGGACCAGGCAACAGCAAACAATAGAGCATCAGGGTGGCGAGAAAATAAAGCTGTTCGGCATCAATCCCTAATGGCAAAAAGGCATTGACATCCACTGAGCGTAGTTCAACATAGAGAATACCGCGACGGCGCAGTGCCAAGGTCGGGCGTTCCATCCATTCGGTCAACTGTTTGGGGCGCACTGTGCTGTAATATTCATTTTCGATTTGCAGCACATGGTCGTTTAACTGTCGATACTGCCCATTAACTTTAACACCAATCGATTCATACTGCGGACAGGGGGTTTCAATCGCCCAAGTCAGGCTGCGGATATAGGCATCGAGACTGTCGTAACAGGCCTTCATGCCCGTGCCTTCTTCTTGGCGATTCTGATAGCCAATGTCGCCCATGCGCAACGAGGTGGCAAAAGGACGGTACAGCGTGTGGGCATCAAAGTGCGCAAAACTGCTCGACTCCCCTTGCAAAAAGCTGGCACAGATCGCTGGCGATGCGCCAAATAGATAGGGCACCACCCAGCCGAGCCGCTGCAAATTGCGCACCATCACCATATAGCGGTGATCACGAAACGCTTGCGGCGACAGGGCAGCTTGTTCTGCGCTGGCAACGCTATGTAACAACGGCCAGAGCTGTTCATTGAGCGAAAAATTGACATGAATCCCCGAGATGAGCTGCATTAACCGTCCATAGCGATAGCCTAGACCACGCCGATAGACGGTTTTCATCTGTCCAGCATTGGATTGACCATAGCGTGCCAGCGGGATCGATTGCCCTTGATTTAACACGCAAGGCATACTGGTTGCCCACAGTTGTTCATCTGCCAATTGGGCATAAACAAAACGATGCAGGATTTCAAGAAAATCCAACACCTCGGGAATCTGATCAAACGCCGGAGTGACCAGCTCCAGCAGTGCCTCAGAAAAATCGGTGGTGATGTGAGGGTGGGTCAGTGCCGCGCCGAGTTGGGCTGGATGGGCAGTGGTGGCGATGGTGGCATTGGGATTGACCCGCAGCGATTCTTTTTCCAGACCAATCCGATAATAGGACGGAACCTCACTGTCAGCCAGCGCCGTTAATAGACGCTGGTCAATACTCGATGTGAACATTAGCTATCGCGTCGTGGCTGCTCAAGCCGAATCATATCGGCGAGAATTCGCGCTGCTTCGTTGATTTGGATTGCCTCAATGATTTTTTGTTGACGCTCCAGTGCCTCCTCATCAAGCTGGTCGGCATCCTCATCCACCGGCTCCACACCTTGAGCGCGTAAGAAACGGTGTTTTTCATCTTTCAAAATGCGGTCGCGGTGTTCGGATTCAGCCCGTCGATCCGCCTCGCGCAAGGACACCACCCGCTGCTTGTCGATTTCAGTCAGCAGCCGCCCTTGTGCGGCGAGCATCTGAAAGCCGTCATCTTGGCTAGTGCGCTGTGTTGACAGTCGCTTGAGTCTGGCGACCTCAAATGTTCCGTGGCGATCAAAGGGCACAGGCTGAATTCGCCCCCAAGGCAGTGGATTATCCAGCCCGCGTTCGCCGTGTTTTGAGATGTCAAAACCGAAATCAAAATGAATATCTGGTTCAACGCCGCGTAACTGAGTGCTGGCACCGCTGATGCGGAAAAACTCCGCCATGGTCAGCCGCAAACGCCCAAGATCGCCGTCTTGGGTGGGAACATAGCGATTGAGATCGATCAGGGTTTGCACCGTGCCTTTGCCAAAGGTTGGCTCGCCAACAATCAGCCCGCGTCCATAGTCCTGAATTGCACCGGCAAATATCTCCGAGGCTGAGGCACTGTTGCGATCTACAATCACCACCAAGGGACCGGCATAGACAATCTCGGGATCAGGATCGGTTTCAACCTCGATTTTGCCAAAGGAATCTTTGACTTGCACCACTGGACCTTGCTTAATAAACAGCCCAGTCAAAGAAGTTGCCTCAGTCAGCGAGCCACCGCCATTGCCGCGCAAATCAATAATCAGCCCATCAATGCGCTCCTCGGCGACGAGCTCTCCAATGAGCTGGCGCACATCGCGGGTGGTGCTGCGAAAATCGCGGGTGCCTTCAGATTCCGCACGAAAATCACGATAAAAAGCCGGGACTTCCAGCACGCCAATGCGCAAATCTGGGTCATTCTCAACATCCTCGATGACACGAGTGCTCGCCGCCTGATCCTCCAGCGTGATCTCGTTGCGCACCACCGTGACCTCGCGCATCCGCCCACCCAGCGTGCCTTCAGATTTGGGCAAAATTTGCAGCCGCACCACCGAGCCTTTGGGACCGCGGATTTTGTCCACCACATCTTGCAAACGCCAGCCAACGATATCCTCCATCGCGCCATCAATGCCCTGGGCAACGCCGATGATCTTATCGCCGGCGTGAATCTGTCCTGATTGGCGCGCTGGTCCACCAGGCACAGTGCGTTGCACAACCGTATGCTCATTGTCTGCTCGCAACACCGCGCCAATGCCTTCGAGCGATAGACGCATACTAATGTCGAAATTTTCCGAGGTGCTCGGCGACATATAGCTGGTGTGTGGCTCCAAGGTGCGTGTCAATGAATTGATAAACGCCTGATAGACATCATCGGATTTAAATTGATGAATGCGGCGCGCGATGCCTTGATAGCGGTTGCGCAGTTGTTTGCGAATGGTGTCATCATCTTTGCCAGCGAGGCGCAAAGTTAAGGCATCGTTTTTGACCCGCTTGCGCCACAGCTCGCGCAATTCGGTCTCATTGGCAGCCCAGGGTGCCTCACTGCGATCAAACTGATGGGTTTCGCGTCGCTCAAAATCAAATTCTTTGGCTAAAAAAGTCAGTGCATTTTCAATACTTTGATCGATGCGTTGACGATACACCCGAAAAATATCAAAGGCGATGTCGATCTTGCCGCGCCGCAAATCCTCATGCAGCCGCCCGATGCTGCTTTGAAAACGCTGGACATCGCGGGCGTGAAAAAACGAGCGATTGGGGTCTAAATCACTTAAATAATTGTCCAGCACCTGCGCGGCAAAGGCGCGGTTAAGCGTCATGTCACGGTAGTGAAACCGCTCCAGCACCTTGTTAATGACCAACAAAGTTCTGGCCTGGCGCTCGGTCGGAAACAGCTCGGCGAGCTTGACCTCTTGTGTTTTAGCCTCGGCGGCAATGACAACGAGCAATGCCAAGACAAGACTAAGAATTCGAACAGTAAAAAAACGCATAATATTTAATCCTGTTGGTGGCTATTATTATTTTGTGAATGGTTAAAACCGATACACGATGCTGCCAGTGGTGCTAGTGTTAGTCTTTCTAGTGCCAATCGGAACGGTGCTGTTATGATCTAAATTAAAACTGAGTCTGAGTGCCACTGCGTCGGTGATCCCCACAGTGAGTGCTGAAACCGCCTCAGTTTCGGTGTTTTTATCACCTGCAATCACTTTCACTTCCTGATTAAACTCGGCATTGGAGCTGAGCTGCATTGTGAAATCCCCGCGCAAGCGCCCGACAAACTCGGTGTGATGCTGTGCATTGTCCAACTGCGAGCGGCGCACACCAGGCCCGATCTCAAACGCCAGTTGTCCTTGTTCTGACATCCACAGCCGATAGCCATAACCGCCGCTTAAACTGGTTTGGTACTGATAGCCGCTGAATTGATCGCGTTCCCAACGGGTCGCCCCAAACAGATAGTGGCGGCGATCAAGAGCATAGTTGGTCTGCCACTGTGCCAGTGTACTCTCTTCGCTGGTTTCGCCGGACTCAGTTTTGCGCACCGCATCAAGCTGGAGGTGATGAGTCCAGCGATCAAGCACATATTCACCGCGCAGTTTTGCTGCCAGATCGGTTGATTGGGTATTGCCCGTGCTCACTGATACCCCGAGATCCAGCTCGCCAGACCATGGGCGGGGAGCAGCCTCGGCAAGCGCCAACACGGGCATAGCAAACAGACAAGCGATTGAACTTAATGTGGTCAATTTTGACATCGCTGATCAACGAAAAGTAGCTAAGTGACGCGCCACCAGTCGCAACGCATCACGATTTGTCCAAGAAGATGTTTTGAGTATGGCTTGCTGCAATGGCAGCCAGCAAGACTGCGCATGTTCGCGTGGATTAAGTCGAATCAGCCGCCGACTCGGCAAACAGACTGCAAACCAATATTCACGATTAAAACAAACTCCTGGGGCATAGCGCACCCGCCACGGGCGGATAATCGGAAACAGCCGCGATTGATGCAAATCCATCAGCATCGAACCCGCCAACAGCCCGGTTTCTTCGTTCAGCTCCCGTACTGCCGCCTGGCGTGGGGTCTCGCCCCGCTCCAGACTGCCAGTGATCGACTGCCAAAAATTCACCGGCTGCTGCCGACGCAACAGCAAACACTCGCCTGTTTGGGTGACCACGACAACAAGCACCGAGAGAGGGCGTTTGGTCGTGGGTAAGGCAGGTGGTGAGTCCCTCAACGCGGCTTGACACGCAATGCCAGTTCTTTTAATTGCGCGGCATCGACTGCCGAGGGTGCGCCGGTGAGCAGACAAGATGCCGCCTGGGTTTTCGGGAATGCCATCACATCACGGATCGAGGTGCTGCCGCTCATCAGCATCACCAGACGATCCAGCCCAAAGGCGATGCCGCCATGTGGCGGGCAGCCGTATTGCAGTGCTTTGAGCAAAAAGCCAAAACGCAGCTCGGCATCCTCATCGCTGATGTTGAGCAGTTGGAAAATCTGGCGCTGCATCGACTCTTGGTGAATCCGGATCGAGCCGCCGCCCAGCTCAGTGCCATTGAGCACCAGATCATAGGCGCGTGAGCGACAGCGCCCGGGGTCTTGCGCGAGCTGATCTTGATCTTCGATCTGCGGGGCAGTGAACGGATGATGCAGAGCCACCCAGCGCCCATTGTCGCTGTCGCGCTCGAACATCGGGAAATCCGTCACCCACAGTGGTCGCCAGGTGTCTTCCATCAGCCCACGCTCGCGCCCAAGTTTGACCCGCAACGCGCCCATCGCCTCATTGACGATGCTCGCTTGATCGGCGCCAAAAAAGATCAGATCGCCATCGCTCGCCCCGGTGCGCTCAATCAGTGCTTCGGTGACTGGCTCGGGCAAGAATTTAAGAATCGGCGATTGCAGTCCGGCATGGCGCTTGGCTGTCCAGTCGTTGACTTTGATATACGCCAGCCCCTTGGCACCATAGATGCCGACAAACTGAGTATAGTCATCGATCTCTTTGCGGGTGAGCGTTGCGCCATTGGGAACGCACAGCGCCACCACCCGCCCGTTGGGATCCTTGGCGGGCGCGGCAAAGACTTTAAATTCAACCGTTTGCATCAAATCAGCAACATCGACCAGCTCCAATTCCATGCGTAAATCAGGACGGTCAGAGCCAAAGCGGCGCATTGCCTCGGCATAGGTCAGCCGTGGGAATGGATCGGGCAATTCAACCGCAAGCACCTCGCGAAACAGGGTGCGGATCATGGTTTCCATTAACTCCATGATCGTGTTTTCGTCGATAAACGAGGCCTCGATGTCGAGCTGAGTAAATTCAGGCTGGCGATCCGCCCGCAGATCCTCATCACGAAAACAGCGCGCAATCTGATAATAGCGATCCAATCCCGACATCATCAGCAGTTGCTTGAATAACTGCGGTGACTGTGGCAGAGCATAGAACTCCCCCGGATGAACCCGACTGGGCACCAGATAATCCCGCGCTCCTTCAGGCGTGGATTTGGTGAGAATCGGGGTTTCGATATCGAGAAAGCCGTGTGTATCTAAAAACTGCCGCAACACCTGGGTCACACGGCTGCGCAGTTGCAGCCGCTGCTGCATCTCAGGGCGGCGCAAATCCAGATAGCGATAGCGCAGCCGCACATCCTCACCCGCCTCAGCACTATAAGCATCGAGTTGCAGCGGCGGGGTGGCGGCGGTATTGAGAATCGTAAGCTCTAACGCCAACACCTCAAGACCGCCGGTGGCAAGCTCGGGGTTTTCCGTTCCTGCCGGGCGCTGGCGCACCCGTCCACGCACTTGCAGCACATATTCACTGCGCACCTGCTCGGCAAGTGCAAAGATCGCGGCGCGGTCAGGATCAAAAACGACCTGAATCAGCCCCTCACGATCACGCAAATCGACAAAAATCACCCCTCCATGATCGCGGCGACGATGCACCCAACCGCATAAAATAACTTCCTGATCAATAAATTGGCTGGTGAGCGATCCGCAATAGTCACTGCGCATGACATAACTTCCATCGATAAAAGATAAAATTGATAAACATACCGGTTGCAAGCTGGGCGCAGCCGCGCCCAGCTTTGGCTCGCGTGTTAACGAACGGCTGGTGCAGGCAACACTGGTTCGAGATGCCAGATATCGCGGTTGTATTCGGCAATGGTGCGGTCAGAGGAGAAATATCCGCTATAGGCGGTATTGAGGATACTCATCCGCAGCCAATGCTCGGGGTTTTGATAGGCGGCATCGGCCTGTTCTTGCGCCTGGCGGTAGCTGTCAAAATCAGCGGCGGTGAGCCACGGATCATGGGGGCTACGAATGCCGTGCAACAAGGGATCGAAGATGCCCTGTTCAAACTGGTTGAAATGCCCAGATTCCAGCAACTGCATCGCCTCGCGCAGGGCGGGTGTTGAATCAATGATGGCGTTGGGATCGTAATGGCTACGCATCTGCGCCACCTCTTCGGCATTGAGCCCAAACAAAAAGAAATTCTTGGCCCCAACCTGTTCGCGGATCTCGATGTTGGCGCCATCGAGAGTACCGATGGTGATCGCGCCATTCATCATAAACTTCATGTTGCCAGTGCCCGAGGCCTCCTTGCCAGCGGTCGAGATTTGCTCAGACAAATCAGTGCCCGGGGCTAGGATCTCCATGATCGACACCCGATAATCGGGCACAAAGGCCACCCGTAGCAAGGAATTGACTTGCTGGTCAGCATTGACCACGGCGGCGACATTGTTGATCAGTTTAATGATCAGCTTGGCGATTTCATAGCCAGGTGCCGCCTTGCCGCCGATGAGCACACAACGCGGCGCCAGTCCATCGACATCGCCGCGCTTGATGCGGCTGTAACGATAGATGACATGCAAAATATTGAGCAACTGGCGCTTGTATTCGTGAATGCGCTTGACTTGGACATCAAAGATGGCATCGAGCGGAAATTCGACCTGACAGGTTGTGGCGACCATCTCTGCCACGCGCTCCTTATTGGCGCGTTTGATCGCCGCCCAGCGTTTTCTAAACGCCGCATCGTCGGCATAGGGGGCGAGTTTTTTAAGCTGGGATAAATCCTGCTCCCAGTCGCTGCCAATGGTCTCATACAACAGTTCGCGCAGCCCAGGATTGCACAGCGACAGCCAGCGGCGCGGGGTCACGCCATTGGTTTTGTTGTTAAATTTTTCTGGCCACAGCTCAAAGAAATCACGGAACAGCCCATCTTTGAGCAACTGCGAATGCAGTGCTGCCACCCCGTTGACCGAGAAACTGCCCACAATCGCCAGATACGCCATCCGCACCTGTGGATCATCGCCTTCCTCGATCAGCGACATCCGCCGTTGGCGATCCATATCACCTGGCCAGCGCGCGGCGACCTTGGACAAAAAGCGGGCGTTGATCTCGTAGATAATCTCTAAAATCCGTGGCAGCAATTGGCTGAAAATCCGCACCGGCCAGCGTTCCAATGCCTCGGGCAGCAGGGTGTGATTGGTATACGCCATGGTGGTGCTGGTGATCGCCCAGGCTTGTTCCCACTCCAGACGGTGCTCGTCGATGAGCTGGCGCATTAGCTCTGGCACCGAGATCGCCGGATGGGTGTCATTGAGCTGAAAACAGTTTTTCTCGGCAAATTGCGACAAATCGCTGCCATGCCGCCGCCGCCATTCGCGCATCACATCTTTAATGCTGGCGCTGGCGAGAAAATACTGCTGGCGGAGTCTGAGCTCCTTGCCGCATTCGTTGGCATCGTTGGGATAGAGCACCATGGTGATGTGCTCGGCATCATTTTTTGCCGCCACCGATTCGGGATAGCTGCCGGCGTTAAATTCGCCAAGATCAAACTCATCGGTTGCTGATGCCGACCACAGTCTTAGCGTGTTGATGGTGTCATTGCGATAGCCAGGAATCGGAATGTCATAGGGCACAGCCAGTACATCATGGGTATCCACCCAACGCCGATGCACCCGTCCCTGTTCGTCACGATAATCCTCGGTACGCCCAAAAAAGCGAATGCGTTGCGTATACTCAGGGCGCTCCAGCTCCCACGGATTGCCGTCGCGCAGCCAATGATCCGGCTCTTCGAC
>SKYD01000263.1 GCA_007128075.1 Thiorhodovibrio sp. | reverse complement strand
ACTGCCTTGACCGCTTGCGACAACGCCTGGGCATCGGCATGGGGCAAAGGCAGATAGATCGCGTTCATCTCCTGCGCCAGCTCGCCAGCCTCGGGGCGGGGGCGCGGCGAGACATCAATCACCAGCGCGGTGATCTCAGCAGCCCGCAACATCCGCGCCGAAACCAGTGCATCTTCAGTTGCCTGGGCGCGACCGCCGGTGCCATCGCGTGCCACATTGGCGCGGCCATCGGTGAGCATCACCACCACCGCACTGCCGCCACGGCGTTGCACACCATCGGCAAGATCGACTGCTGCCTCGATGGCTGAGGCCAGCGGTGTTCCGCCACCACCCGGGAGTCCTGCCAAGCTGCGCTTGGCACGCACCAGCGAGCGTGTCGGCGGCAAGAGCAGCTCGGCCCCAGCACCGCGAAAGGCGATCAATGCCACCCGATCACGGCGCACATAACAATCGGCAAGCAATAACTCAACCGCGCCCTTGGCCTCGGCTAAGCGATGCAGCGCAGCCGATCCCGAGGCATCGACCACAAAGATGGTGGTGGTTTCTGAGCGGTGCTTGTAACGGGTGATGCGAAAATCATCAAACCGCACCTCGACCCGAGGCGTTGCCGATTTGCTGGATTTTTTGTGCTGGGCGCGGTTGAGTTGCGCCCGCTCAGCACGGCGAATTTTTTGCCAGGGCGCGGCAGCTCTTAGGGTATCAATGACATTGAGCCGTGCGCCATTGCCTGGCTCACCACGGCGCGTTCCTGCTGGGCGACCCCGCAGCGAGGCATTTTGTTGGGCACCTGATTTGCCGCTGGTGCGGGTGCGACTTTTGAGCATCCCCATCTGCAACTGCGCCAGCAATCCAGCGGGGATCGCGGCTTGGGCGGATTCAAGGACTTGATCCTCCAGCGGCTTATCCAGCTCTTGCTGGGGCTGATCGTTGGGGTTGTCGTCTTGATCTTGCTCCTCTGGCGGCGGTGGCTCCGGCTGCTGCTCATCTTCTGGCTGCTCAGGCATCGGGATGCGGGTGGCACGCGGAGCAAGCACCAAGCGTGCGGCGGCGCTGATGTCCTCGGGGTCAAGCTGATCGCGTCCTGCCAAAGCGGCTGCCAGTCGTGCTATTCGTAGTGCTGCCAGCGATGGGCGCAACGAATCAACACCAAGTGCTAACGCAGTGCCACAGAGTGCCTGCAATGCCTGCTCATCAACCTCGACATGCGGCAGCCGCTCTTGGGCGGCCATGATCTGCTCTAGGGCATAATCAACGGGGATTGCCTCGCGCAATGAGACCTGCGTCAGATCGAGCACAATCGCCAGACGATCGGTCAGCGTATAGGGCACGCGCTCCTCATCGCTGGCGCTTTCATCCAGTGCCACCACCCCAACCCGCGCTTGGGTACGCGCAGTCAGCCCGTCGCGTTCCAGCAATACCTCACCGACATCGAGAGTGGCGCTAAGATGCGCTGCGGTTGAGCGGCCAATGCGCTCGGCCATCGCCAACAGCAACACACCACCATCGCTTTCAGCCAGCAGCCCGCGCTCGGCAACTGGACGGCCAGCACGCAAGGTTGCTGCCAAATCCAATCCGCCGAGCAGCCGCCCATCGGCAATATGCAGCGGCACCCGGCGCAGTGGCGTGGCTGCTGGCAACAGCTCACGCAGTAGCTCAAGCCACAGATCGCGCACCGGCCCGGGCAGCGCCCGCAACACAATCCCAGCCACGCCAGGCGGGTCAATCGCCAGCAAAGCCGCCGCTAAACAGGCATCTTCCCAGGGTGAAATTCGCTGTTCACTCATCTTCATCGAGGCTCGGCTGGCGACACTGTTCAGATTCAAACCACATCACATTGATGATGCCCAAGGCGACCGCCAGCAACACGCCCAAAATCCACGAAAAGTACCACATCGTTCATCTCCTCAATACGCCAGCGTGTCTTGTGATTTGATCTCTTCGACAGTGATCCGTCGCCACATCTTGGCATAGGTCCAGGTGGTGTAGCCAAGAATAATCGGGATAAAGATCACCGCCGCCCAGAACATCACCGTCAGCGTCAGATGGCTGGAGGTGACATCCCACGCCAGCAGACTGCTGTTGGGATTGGTGCTAGAAGCCATGATAAACGGGAACATGGCACTGCCTGCGGTGAGAATAATCCCGCTGATGCCCAGCCCGCTGACCACCAGCCCCAGCCCGGGACGATCACGCATCGACAAGGCAATCGCCCCGCCTAGCCCCGCAAAGCCCAAGATCGGAAACAGCAGGGTGAGCGGATAGCGCCAATAGTTGACCAGCCAGCCCCAGCGTTGCGCCGCCACTTCTTTGGTCAGTGGATTGGAGACCGCATCCAATGCCGGCATGTTGATGACCTGATAGCCATAGCCAGCAATCGTCAGCCACAGCCCGGCAAACGCGAATGCACCGATGGTCGCCAAGCCAATCGGTTTTGCCAGTGCTTTCGCCCGTCCCGCGATTGGCTCGGCAGTGCGCAGTTGCAGCCAAATCGCCCCGTGCAGCACCAGCATCCCGACGCTGATCAGCCCAGCGATTAACGCAAACGGATTGAGCAGCCCGAAAAAGCTGCCGGTGTAATAGGGGCGTAACAGCTCGTCGAGATGAAACGGCACCCCGCGCAACAGATTGCCAAAGGCGATCCCGAACACCAAAGCCGGCACCACGCCGCCGACAAACAGCCCCCAATCCCAGGTGCTCCGCCACATTGGGTTGGCAATTTTGCTGCGATAATCAAAGCCCACCGGGCGCAAAAACAGCGCGAACAGCGCCAGCAGCATGGCAAAATAAAAGCCGCTAAACGCCGTGGCATAGACCAGCGGCCAAGCGGCAAAGATCGCCCCGCCAGCGGTGATTAGCCACACCTGGTTGCCGTCCCAATGTGGACCGACGGTGTTGATGATCACCCGCCGTTCCAGATCGGTTTTGCCTAAAAAGGGCAGCAACGCCCCCACGCCCATATCCAGCCCGTCGGTGACTGCAAAGCCGATGAACAGCACGCCCACCAGCACCCACCAGATGAATTTCAAGACCTCATAATCCAGGATCATGCTGCGTCTCCTTTGTGTTCTTGATTGGGTGCGGTTTTAGGGGCTGCTCCAGCGCCGACCACCGCCGTTTTGCGCTCGTGATAATACCGCCCAGTGTGCAATGAACTCGGCCCTTGACGACCAAATTTGATCATCAAAAACATCTCGATCATAAACAGCAGGGTATAAAACACCACAAAAGCGGTGAGACTGAGCCGCAGATCCTGCGCCGTGAGACTGGAGGCAGCAATCGAGGTTGGTAAAATTTCACCAATCGCCCACGGCTGACGGCCAAACTCAGCGACAAACCAGCCAGTTTCAGCCGCAATCCACGGCACTGGAATACTGAGCAAAAATAGCCGCAACAGCCAGCGTTGATGCTCGATGATGCGCTTGGCGTTGTAATAAAAGCCCATCACAATCAGCACCAGCATCCACACCCCAGCACCGACCATGACGCGGAAGCTCCAAAAGATGGGAGCCACCTCGGGGATTGAATCGCGGACTGCCAGTTGAATCTGCTCCTCGGTTGCCTCGGCAGGATTGTCCAGATAGCGCTTGAGCAGCAGCCCATAGCCGAGATCGTCCATGTGTTGTTTGAACATTGCGCGATTATTGGGCGTGTCCTCGCCACCGCGCAGCCGTTGCAGATAGTCATAGGCGATCATGCCAGAGCGGATGCGCACCTCGTGATCACGCATCAGGTCTTTGAGCCCGGTGACCTCGGTATTAAACGAGCGGGTGGTAATCAGTCCCATCAGCCACGGAATTTTAATCGCACCGTGGGTTTCTTGATCGGCATTGCTTGGATGCCCAAAGATGGTAAAGCCCGCCGGCGGTGGCTCGGTTTCCCACTCCGCCTCAATAGCGGCAAGTTTCACCCGCTGGACATCACCGACCTCGTAGCCGGATTCATCGCCGAGCAAAATCACCGACAGAATCGATGCCAACCCAAAGCCCACAGCGACTGAGAACGAGCGTTTGGCAAAGGCAATATCGCGCCCTTTGAGCATGTACCAAGACGACAGCCCCATCACGAACATTGCCGCGGTGACATAGCCAGCCGCCACGGTATGTACAAATTTGACCTGAGCGACCGGATTAAACAGCACCTCGGAGAAGCTCACCATCTCCATGCGCATGGTCTCGAAGCTAAATTCAGCGCCGACTGGATACTGCATCCAGCCATTGGCAATCAGAATCCACAGCGCGGATAGATTGGAGCCAAGCGCAGTCAGAAAGGTCACGGCAAGATGCTGGCGCTTGCTTAGCCGCTCCCAGCCAAGGAAAAACAGCCCGATGAAGGTGGATTCTAAAAAGAACGCCATCAGCCCCTCAATCGCCAGCGGCGCACCAAAGACATCGCCAACATAATGCGAGTAATACGCCCAGTTGGTGCCGAACTGAAACTCCATCGTCAGCCCGGTGGTGACCCCGAGTGCAAAGTTGATCCCGAACAACTTGCCCCAGAATTTGGTCATGTCGCGATAGATCTCGCGTCCAGTCATCACATAGACGCTTTCCATGATCACCAAAATCCACGACAGCCCCAGCGTCAGCGGTACGAACAGAAAGTGATACATCGCGGTGATGGCAAACTGCCAGCGCGATAATTCAATCAAGCTACTATCCAGCATGGTGTGATTCCCCGGAGCGAGTCATGGACGACAAGCGACTCGCCAGCGAGTCGCGTAACGAAGTGGAGCGCGAGTGCCTGCGCATTGCAATATGTCGCGCTGTTGTTTTAGGCGTATTCATACTTGACAATACTTCGGACAGTTTTTGATGAGAGGGTAGCGGCACGGGGCAATCTTCGATAATGTAAAGTTTTAACACTCACCAACACCAACGAGAGACCCCGATGCCGCTACTGACTAGTGTACTACGCAAGATGGGCGTAAGCCAACCGTTCCAACGCTTTATCGACGAATTATTGTTGCTATTGCTGATCGTTCCCTTAACACCTATTACTTTTCATATTGAGTACGGTTTCTGACAAAGACCCATCTGCTAAGTTGTTGTTTTATAGTTTGGCTAGCGTACTCAAATTGACCGTTTCCCGTCATGTGCGAGAAACTGATAGTTGGTAAGGT
>SKYD01000166.1 GCA_007128075.1 Thiorhodovibrio sp. | reverse complement strand
GGTGACATTCAGCCCATCGGAGACGGCTTGAGCCAGTTGAGCGACTGTTCCTGACATTGGCTAAACCTCAAATTTATCAGTAGGTTAACTTAATTATACATGAAACTGATAGGTGGTAAGCTGTTTTCCAGACCTTCAATCGCGCAACCGCCCCGACTGCTGATCGTGGTACTATTCCCATGTTCGGATCATTGATCAAATGGCTCAAGATCAGTTTAGCGCAATCTCGTCGCCCAAGCTAACACATTATGAAAATATCTGTAGACCAGATCAGCATTCGTATTCAAAATAACGCCTTTGACCCTGAGGCCGAACAGCGACAACTGCGCACTGGTTGGCGCGATATGGGGGCGTTGGTTGCTTTTGTTGGGCTGATGCGTGATTTCCACGACGGGGAAATCATCGAAAAAATGTATTTAGAGCACTATCCAGGCATGACCGAACAATCGCTACAGCGTTTGGCAACAGATGCCTGGGCACAGTGGCCGCTGCATACGATTCGTATCGTGCATCGGGTGGGACTGCTCCAGCCACAAGAGCCGATTGTGCTGGTGGCTGTGGGTAGCCGTCATCGGCGCGAGGCCTTTGCCGCCTGCATGTATCTCATTGATAAATTGAAAGAACAGGTGCCACTGTGGAAAAAACAGCAAACCGCACAAAGCAGCCACTGGGTGAGCCCGGCGGCTGGTTATGGCGGCTAAATCATCACAGCGGCGCGCCCATTGTCAACTTTTGCGGGGGATTTAGATGGAAGTCATTTATGGATTGTTGCCTGGAATGCTGGTACTGGGGCTTGCTGCGGTGCTGGTGTTGTTTTGGGCGACCCGTAGCGGTCAATTTGAGGATTTAGAAGGCGATGCACAACGCATTTTGCTTGATGCTGACCTCCTGCCCGATTTCAAGGACGGGGATCGTTCCTAAAAACCTCAACAAAGTTGCGCATGGTGGCTGTTCGGCAGTTTACTTTTCGTTGATGGCACCTCTTCACAGGAGGCTGAACGCAAAGTGTTTGGCAACCTGAGTCAGCGTTGGCTATACTTTGACCCATCAAGCTTCGTGCTGACAAGGTGCCAAGATGACCCCGCCAGCCCAAGCTCAACAATTTTTTAACCTGTGCCTGATGGCGCAAATTGGAGCAATCATAACGGCTGGCTCGGTGACCAAGGCAGTGAATGCGAGGTTTGGAGTAACCTGTCGCGATGGACGGGTGACACGACTTGTTTTATGGGATAACCAATTAAGCAGCGAATTGCCAGCCGTGCTTAAATATCTCACCCAACTTGAATTTTTGGTGCTGCGATTACCGATGTTGTCGATGAAATGAGTTTAGTGTGCCCCTATCGACCAAGATTGGATTAATGTTGACTTTCCGTTCCCCGCTTGCTAGTATCAACTTTTAGTAACCTTCTTAGGCTTTTAGGTGGACTAGATTCCGAATTTATTAGTGCAATAAGTTTATGAAAAGACACACAGTAAACCTTAAATTTTTACTGATAATAATGCTGCCTGTTGCATTTTTATTGATAGGATTCACTATTTGGAAATTTATCAGTAATGGTAGTGATAACTATTCAGAAAGTATTAGCGTACAAATAACAGAGACAGTTAAGGAGTTAGACTCAATTTTACCCATAACGATTGATAAAAAAACTCGCTGGGATGCTGTTCAAGGTGGTCCAGGTGAAAATATAAGCTACTTATATACACTACTTAATTTCTCATCATCAGATTTAAATGCTAATGAGCTTGAGAAAAATATATTTCCAAACATAAAAGCAGCGGTATGTAATAGCAAAAATATGCAAGAAATGTTTGATGCTGGTATAACTGCTCACTACATTTACTATAGCAAAGATGGAGTCGAAGTAGCTAGATTTACTATATCAAAAAATAATTGTGATTTAGATATTTAATTACAAAATTTCTTGCTTCGGTTAAATTTTTAATGCAACTGTAAGTTCGTTGATAACCTAAAATCTGAGGATTTTTAACCATGTCTAGTAAATGGCTATTTACATTAACTCTGTCAGGCATTTTAAGCATGGCTGGCTGCGCATCTATCACACGCGGAACTACTGATACTCTAATAGTAGAATCAAATCCGTCTGGAGCTGATGTTCGACTGTCCAATGGTATGACCGGAAAAACACCAGCAGCATTTAAGCTTCCTCGTAAAGATTCCCTTGTCGTAACAATTACTAAAGATGGCTATGAATCTATAGAGATTAATGTGATTCCGCAGATTGTCGGCGCAGGTAGTGCTGGCATGGCGGGAAATATTGTTTTCGGTGGTCTTATTGGCGCAGCAGTTGATGCAAGCACTGGAGCAATGCATGACCTCAAACCAAACCCTATCAGTGTTAATCTTGTGAGAGCTAATCGAAGATAATAAATTTTTTTGAATGAATTACTTTGGTGCGCGACGGGGTATTGACCCCGTCGGGCTGTTCATTGGCATCAGATTTGCCGCGTAGGATAATCGCCTCGAACTGAATGAACTGTGATTGGGACCGGTTAAAAGCTGCTGCCAACCTGCGCGACATCACCGTTTCGCCGGAATATTCCGCGCTGTGCGGTTACACCGAAACGGATTTGGAAACCATATTTGCACCCGAATTGTTTGATTTGGACCGCGATGAAATTCGCCGCTGGTACAACGGTTACAACTGGACTGGCGAAACGGTTTACAACCCCTTCGATGTCCTGCTGCTGTTTCAGGAACGCCAGTTCCGCCCTTGGTGGTTTGAGACCGCCACGCCAACTTTTTTAGTTGATTTACTCAGCCAGCGCCATACCTGGCTGCCACAACTGGGGCAATTGGAAACCGATGCCGCGTTGCTGTCCGCGTTCGATGTTGATCACATCGCCACCGAGGCATTGTTGTTCCAGACTGGCTATCTGACTATCGCACATGAAGAAGTGATCAGCGGCAGTTACTTTTACCAACTACGCTACCCCAACCGCGAGGTTTATCAAAGCCTCAATTCCGCGCTGCTCGATGCCTGGGTGCCCGATGCACTAGCGGCGGTACGCCATCGCAAATCGCTCTATGGACTGCTGTGCGCCAACGACTTTGCCGGCATGGAGCAGTTATTCACCGCCTTTTTCGCCAGCATTCCAAGCGACTGGTACCGCAACAATCCCATTGCCCATTACGAAGGCTATTATGCCAGCGTGTTCTACGCCTACTTTGCCGCCCTTGGACTGGATTTAACCCCCGAGGACAGCAGCAACCACGGGCGGCTGGATCTGGCGCTGAAATTCAACCAGAACATCTACCTGTTCGAGTTCAAAGTCGTCGAGATCACCCCCAAAGGTCGCGCCCTGCAACAGCTCAAGGATCGCGACTATGCCGCTAAATATCGGACACTCAAGCAGCCGATTCATCTGATCGGCGTCGAGTTCAGCCGTGATAAGCGGCGGGTGGTAGGGTTTGAGGTGGAGACGCTGGCGGTCTGAGTTTGCTCAATAAAATGACTCACTGTCAGCAATTCCCGCTATCTGAGAGCAACCTTCAGCCCAACGGGGTATTCACCCCGTTGCGATGTTTAGTGGCTATAAACCCCGCGGTTTAGCCCATCGCGAATGGCTGAGATCAACTTATTGCTGCGAATGGTTGCACCGCTGTAGCCATCCACTTCAGTCGTTACAATGTCGCCAGGCGAATACAATTGTGCGAGATGTTGGCTTAGATTTTTGCCAACCAGATAATCCAAGGCTTCTTGGTGTTGCTGGATTACCGATCGGTAAGGTTCTTGCTCGTTGTCCTGATTGTAACGATCATTGAGATAAAGCCGCCTAAACGAGGCAGCGGTGACAATCCCGTCCTTCAAAGTAAACTGCACCACGACTTGAATCACATCGCGATCAATGAACGCCCCGCGATAGGTTCCGTCCTCATGTGGACGCATTTCGGAACGCACATTTTCAGGCCCACAACCAAACAATAATCCTAGACTCAGAACCACAAACATCAGCCGATAAAACATCTTCACTTAGATACCCCTCTTTTTCTGTTGCAATCAAACGCGAATTGACACAGACTGACAGCGCAGTCCATGCACACCAATATACACATTAACATAACTGCGCGGCATCTGTCCACACTTGGGTCGCTCCTTTTTGGTGCATAATTACACGGGATTTGACAGCCAATCAGCAAGAACGGAGGTCGCGGTCTCAAGCACCTTGGGAAGACTTGCCGCAACTGCGGGCGATAGCTCAAGTTTCAGCTCAATGCACTCGGGCACCACGCCGATGAGCACGATCTCGCTTGGGCTTTGCCCTAGCAATGCCGCCAGCGCCAGCACATCGGTGATGTTGAGATGATGGAGAGAGAGCTTACTGGTCAGCACCGCATGAATGTCTTGATCACGATACAGTTGCACGGTGCCGGGCGGCTGTTCTAAGGCAATTGCATCAATCATCAGGATGCGCTGATATTGTTGAAACAGCGGCAGCAAATCCAGCCCCAGGGTTCCACCATCAACCATGGCGATCTCAGGCGGATACTGATGCTCACTCATCAAGCGGCGCAGCGCATGAATCCCCACTGCCTCGTCACCAAGCAGCAGGTTGCCAAGCCCTAGAACTAGAATATCATCCATCGAGCGGATGATGGTTCGGTGAATAGCCAGCAGCACGATAGTGCTGCCAGCGTTGCCGAGCGGCGGCTAAGATCGCTGGGTCTTGATCAACTGGCTCACACAGCCGCTCAAAGTGGTTGAAAAACTCAGGCACGGCTGTGTCGAGGTTGATCAACACCTTGCTTTCGTTGTGTGATTGCCCGTCGCTGCTAATCAGAATCGGGGTCAGCTCAGGATCCACCGCATCATACAGCCCGTGGGGGATGAAGCTGTCCTCACGAAAACGCCACAGCAACTCATCGAGCGCCTGAGCGCGGGCGCGATCCGGGCAATGAATCAGCACCCGCAGCGATTCACGATAAATCCGTGCCACCAAGCGGCAGGTCAGGTGCAATTGATTGGAGCGACTGCCCGGCTTGAGCGCGTAAAAATCAATCTGCGTCAAGTGGATACCTGTTTGCTACGGCGCAGCAAAAATTCAACCAGCAGCCCCACGGGTCGTCCAGTCGCGCCTTTTTCTTTGCCTGAAATCCAAGCAGCGCCAGCGATGTCCAGATG